>CACVAQ010000339.1 GCA_902727865.1 uncultured Aureispira sp.
TTAGTTGTTTGTTGATTTAACAAAATGAACCAACGGCTAGTGATTCGGTGGCTTTTTTTTATTTTTGTAGCTTTGCAACAACACTCCTTCTCAAAAAAAAGAACCATGCAAAACAGCACACTACTTCTAATTCTACTACTTACCTGTTTTAGTTACAATAGTCAAGCGCAAGAAGGCTGGACAATTGCTTACAACAAAAATCAATTTGCCGCTCAAGACGTGCCTAATTCTTTGATTGAAAAACAACAAAAATTAGCCGCTCGCTCCTATGCACAGGTCAACTGTGTTGGCTTGGCTCCAGATGGTGGCTGGGTCATTTCTTATGCCAATACAGCCCAAAAACCTGTGGAAGCTTATTTGTCTTGGGATGGTCCTCAGAGAGATTTCATGGCCGTACTTCAAGAGATAAAAGCAGCAGGTTCTACGATTCAGCAAATCACTTTTTCACCCCTAAATGCTTACCAAAACCAAAGCTGGGTGGTTCTTTATGATAATAAGGAGGCGAACTGGAAAAACATTGCCCCTTCCTTAATTAACAAAATAATTGAACTCAGTCGTGCGAATAAACAAATAAAAAGCGTCGGTTTGTCGATCAACGGTGGTTGGGTTTTGGTGGCAGAAAACAATGAAGTTTTTTGGGAAATGATTCCAGAAAAAATGATTACAAAAATTAAAGTCTTACAGAATAGCAATAAATTGATTCAACAAGTGGTCTTTAATTTAGACAATGGTTGGGTGCTGCTTTATGATAAAAACGAAGCAACTTGGGACCGTATTCCAGCCACGTTAATTCAAGAACTAAAAAACTTACAAACCCAAAATGCGACCATTCACGGCATTAACTTTTACACCATAAAAGGCAAATTATAAGGCGGTTTTACGCAACCAATACATTCCCTTTTCGTGAACTCTAAACCCAATCGCTGCGTTCCTCTTACAAAAGGTTGTACCTTTGACCAAATTTTTAAATATAAAGAATGATCAATCGCAGTAAAGCACCTAATATACAAACTGTCGGAACGCTAAACTTACACCGACCTACCTTGCATCACTTGAGCAATGGTATTCCTGTGTATGAAGTCAACTTAGGCAGTCAGAATGTTATCAAACTAGAACTCATCTTTAATGCTGGTCGCTGGCATGAAAAGGAAAAATTAATTGCACGCATTACGTCTCAATTGCTCAAAGCAGGAAGTCACCAACACAATGCCGAACAATTAGCGAATTTCTTTGAATATTATGGTGCCTCCTTGAATGTATACGACGGCTTTAATACCGTAAATATTCAAGTCTATTGCCTTTCTAAACATTTGAAGGCTTTGTTGCCGATGCTTCAAGAATTGCTCACTAGCCCAGCTTTTCCAGAAGAAGAATTAACAAAACTACTCAAACGCAATCGACAAAACCTAAAGGTTCAATTACAAAAAAATGATGTCGTAGCCTATCGTTTGTTCACCGAAAAACTCTTTGGAACAGAGCATCCTTATGGTTATAACTCATCAGAAGATTCCTACAACACGGTATCTATAGAAAGTATACAACGACACTTTAAAGAAAATTACACCGCAAGCAGTTGTACCATTTTTGTTTCTGGAAAAGTTTCTTCGACAATTATTGAGCTGTTGGAACAACATTTTGGCAATTTACCTTCGGCAGCAATTGTGGCGACGCCTACCTGGGAATTAACCGCCATAGAACCACCTAGAACCATCCATCAAGTACTTTCTGAGGATAGTTTACAAGCTTCTATTCGAATTGGTCGTCGGACCTTCTCTAGAAAGCATCCTGATTGTGATGCCTTTTATATGCTAAACATGGTCTTGGGGGGATATTTTGGCGCTCGGCTCATGCAAAATCTTCGGGAAAAAAATGGCTATACTTACGGTGTCTATTCTTCTCTGGAAACATTGAGCCACAGTGGCTACTGGTATATTCACACCGATGTAGGAAAAGATGTGAAAGATGCTGCTTTGGCTGAAATATATCAAGAGATACAACGTTTACAAGATACGCCCATTCCAGTACAAGAAATGGAAATGGTCCGCAATTATACCTTAGGCATGCAATTGACCTCTTTGGATGGCGTGTTTAATATTGCTAGTATTAACAAAAGTTTGGTGACAATAGGTTTGGACGATTCTTATTATTATAACTTTATCCACACGATCAAAACCATTACACCAGAGCAAATACAAATCATGGCACAGAGGTATTTGAACAAAGAGGATTTATTGGAAGTGGTGATTGAATAGAGGCTTTATGATGCGTATTCTTTGACAAGTTTAGAGCACGTTTGACAGTAGAAGCCTTGTCAAAAAACGATAATTATTAAACCCAATGATGTATCTAAAAATTATTTTAAGCCTACTTTTATGCTGCTTCTTACAAAAAACGCAAGCACAAGCGCCTGATGTTTGTGCCCGTTTATTGTTGGGTTCTGGTCAAGATTCTGTCACTTGGCAAGGGACTCCTTGTGCTGGCTTTGGCGGTTATGTTGTTTTGGGACAAGAAAACAATACTGGTCCTTTTATTCCTTTAGATACCGTTATGACCAATAATATTGTTCATACTAACCCAAACGAAAATACTTGGAACTACCAAGTTGGGATGCTTTGCGGAGGCGTATTGACCAACCTTTCCATTCTTGTAAGTAATCAGCGCCCTATCACACCAGATATTTTAAGTGTTAGTATTGTTGGTAATTCTCCTGTGATTACTTGGTCTCCTAGCCCTAGCCCAGAAGTTATTGGGTATCAAATTTACAAAGAAAACCCTTATGGCTCTGGTAATTATTTTCCTTATCCTAACCCAACTACAATTATTAATAGTACGAGTTATACCGATGTTGCTGCGGTTGATTTATTGGTCCGTTATGCCATTATTGCCGTTAGTGCTTGTAATAAAAGTTTACTAGGCTTAGGCAACACGGTAGATGGCACGACGGGACCACACACGTCTATGGTCGTTCAAGGAGACATTGATGCTTGTAGTCAAGCTATTTCTTTGAATTGGAATGCTTACGAAAACTGGAAAGAAGGGATTCAAAGTTATGAAATTTGGCTGAACAAAAATGGCAGTGGATTTCAACTCTACCAAACCGTTTCTAAAAACACGACACAGCTCACGTACACCAATGCTCAAGACAACGATGTTTTGGTCTTTCAAGTCCGAGCCGTAGAAAAAAACAAAGTCAATCGAGCGCTTTCCAACAGCCTGCGTTTTAACGTGCTGGTCAATCGTCCAATGGAGTATATTCACCTAACCAAATTAACGGTGACCAATGAGAATGAAATTGATCTTAGTTGGGAATGGGATACGGATGTAGATTATGTTGGAGGGGATTTGTTGAGCGGAACAGAGCCTAGTAATTTAGCGCCTCGCTTAAATTTGCCTGTCATTAGTACTGCTGTAAATAGTTTTACGGACGATCAAGTCAGCCCAGAAAAAAATTCTTATGCTTATAAAATACAAACAGAAGATGCTTGTGGGCATCTTGTCACTAGTAATCTAGGGCAAAGCATTTTTTTGGAAGTCGAAGCTTTAGAGGATTTTGAAAACCAAATTACTTGGTCTGCGGCAACCTTGGAATACGGAACGGTTCAAGATTATTCCTTGTATAAATATGTTGGCAATACTGCACAACGAATTGCCACGCTTCCTGCAACAGATTTATCGTACACAGATGTATTAGACCTTAGCAATGAAAACGAGGCAGAGAATTGTTATTTTGTCCTTGCTAATATAGTCCTCAACTTCCCGAATGGTCAATCTATTTTCACGCAGAGCCAATCCAATCAAACCTGTGCCGTACAGAGTTCTAATATTCAGATTCCCAATGCCGTTTCTCCTAGTGGGAAAAATCGTTCTTTTCGTCCAATTGTCGTTTTTAGTCGTAGTATTTCCAATTACTCGATGCTAATTTTTGATCGCTATGGGCAGCAAATTTTTGAATCTAATAATTTGTACGATGCTTGGGATGGCACCAAAAATGGACAAGCCTTAAAGATGGGTATGTATGTTTATTTCATTCGTTTTCAAGCGCCAGACGGCACTTGGATAGAGCGTCGTGGTACGGT
>CACVAQ010000340.1 GCA_902727865.1 uncultured Aureispira sp.
AGGCCTTTGCCAGTAGAGCTGCGGTAGTTAAACCACCCATTCCAGAGCCAATTACAATTGCATCGTATTTCTCTTCCATTGGTTTATTATTGATGTTTTTTGAGCACTCGTAGAACGCTATTAGGACTAAAAGGAGTCGTGAACTTAGATTCGAAAGGTACAAAAAAACTAAACATTACCCTCCAAAAAAAGCCATTCTGAATGACTCAGAATGGCTTTCGTACCTCTTGCTTGTTAAATCTTATAAATTCGTTTCGACCAAAACAACCTCTTTTAGTTGGTACGGTAATTTTAAAAAGTCCGTCGTATTAAACTCTAGTCGTCCTCTAATGGTTACTTTTTGATCCGTATATTGCATAGGATCTTTAGGGAAGGCCTCCATAACCGACTCTGCACCAGCACCACCACAGAAAAAACAAGACGCTAGAGGAAAGGCAGAAAACATAAACTGTTGCCCACTATCGTCTACACTTGCCATTGCATCCGCTGCAATATCATGCGGAATAATAAAGCCTTCAAGTTCAATAATTTTTCCTTCGTATTGACGTACTCTTTTTGATAATTTGGGTTCAAAAATCACATCGTCAACACTTTCATCAAAACGAATGTCAAATTTCAGCGTCAACAAATCCTCCCAAGGACCGATGGGCTGTATTTCTTTTTCGACAATAAATTTACCATCCATTGGAGAGTCAAAAACTTCTCCGAAGTTATCAGCACTATATCCTTCAGCGTATTCTGTCGTAATTGTCGTTGTCGTTTCTCCATTTCCTCGCACAAAACCAGCAGGGTTTTCTTCTTCTGTAGCGGTCTCCGCTTTATTTAGTCCCAAGATACCTTTAAATAAATTGGGTTGAAGGAAAACTAATAATCCTAGTAAAATTGCAAAAAAGCCTATTTTTTTAATCATGTTCTTTTTTTTATTTTGGTAAAAAAGTACTCCGTTTCGCTGTGACGGTGTGCTCTACAGGACGATCTACTTAACTACAAAGATACATATTCTGTTGCAGATAGCTAAAGACTTCACTTTTTTTTAACAATTGCTCAATCTTCTGTAGGCATACTGATTTGATTGCTTTTAATAACATAGCCATTCAAAAAGCTTTTGACATCCATGCGTTTACGTTTTGTTAGTTGAAGATCCAACAAATTGATATAACCATCTTTGGTTGCAATTTTCAAGAACCGTTTTCCATCGGTCTCAATCGTTCCAGGCCTTTGAGTATGGGCAATAATTTCCTTTTCAGTTTTGAAAATTTTTAGTTTTTCGTCATCTAATAAGGTCCAAGCAGTAGGGACGGGGCTCATTCCACGAATGAAGTTATGGACTTCTAAAGTCGTTTTATCAAAATCAATCAAACAATCTTGATGAAAAATTTTGGGCGCATGACAAACTTTGCTGTCGTCTTGCGCTTGCAATTGATAATCGCCTTTTTCGATCGTTCGAACACTTTCTAACATCAAGTCCGCTCCGATATCTTTTAGACGATGGTAGACGTCGCCCGTCGTTTCATTTTCGCCAATTTCTGTTTTGGCTTGCAACAACAAATCTCCAGTATCAATTTCATGTTGTAACAAAAAGGTCGTAACGCCCGTTTCTTTTTCTCCGTTAACAACCGCCCAATGAATGGGCGCTGCGCCACGATACTGAGGCAACAAAGAACCATGTAGGTTCATTGTTCCCAAAGGCGGCATATCCCAAACGGCTTTAGGCAACATCCGAAACGCAACGACAATTTGTAGATCTGCGTTTAAGGCACGCAATTCTGCTTGAAAGTCAGCGTTTTTTAAATTCTTAGGTTGTAAGATATTTAAGCCCTTTTTCATGGCATATTTCTTAACATCTGATTCTAACAACTTCTTATTGCCACGACCACCCCATTTGTCCGTTGATGTAATCACAGCAACCACATCGTACCCATTTTCTAATAAAATATCTAAGGAAGGAACGGCAAAATCAGGCGTTCCCATAAAAATAATCTTCATGTATAATCGAAATTTATAGTGTTTAATTATTGCTTAAAGCAACCAACAGAAACAATAAAAGAAAGCCAAGAAAGTCTAAAGTATTTTTTCAATTCCAATTTGTTTCAAGCGATCAATCATTTCCTTGGGGTTCTCTGCTTTAAACACAGCCGAACCCGCCACCAAAACATCGGCACCAGCCTGCAACAACACTTCTGCATTTTGCATACTAACACCACCATCAATTTGAATCTTAGTCTTTAGATTTC
Organism: uncultured Aureispira sp.; assembly: GCA_902727865.1. GTDB lineage: Bacteria > Bacteroidota > Bacteroidia > Chitinophagales > Saprospiraceae > Aureispira. The sequence goes on from CACVAQ010000340.1 coordinate 2,235, forward strand.
GAGCATCAATTTCTGCTCTAAGATCACGGACCTTTTGGAGGGTAGAATAAATAAATTTTTGTCCCCCAAATCCAGGGTTGACAGACATCAAACAAACCAAGTCAATATCTTCCAAAATGTCAAACAAAAAACTGACGCGAGTGTGTGGATTCAACGCAACGCCAGCCATCGCCCCAGTTGCTTTAATTTGCTGCATGGCACGATGCAAGTGGTTGGTTGCTTCGTAGTGAACAGTGATAATATCCGCACCCGCATCGGCAAATGCTTCTACATATTTTTCTGGATCGGCAATCATTAAATGGCAATCCATTACTTTGTCTGTTAATGGTTTTATTGCTTTTAAGACAGGAAAGCCAAAAGAGATGTTCGGAACAAATTGACCATCCATGACATCTACATGTATCCAATCGGCATTACTTTCATGTAACATTTGAATGTCTTTACCCATATTGGCAAAATCAGCAGCTAAAATTGAAGGAGCAATTAGGTGTTTCATTGTTGTTAGAATTATGATTTTTTTGTCAGTAGGTGTTTTATACATTACTCCGTTGAAAAATCGTATTAGTTTATTGCATGAGTGCTTCGCAGTTGATTATCAGCAAGATGCTTTTTTACGTTTTTCATGGAAAAACTAAAAAATCAACGGAGTATTATTCATATTAACACAAAAATAATAGAATGAACTGAGGAAGACGATAAAATATAGAAAATGTTTGTCTAATAAATTACTTTAATTTTGTCGTAACACGCTCTTGATGCTTTTCGATTTCGTCCATAATCCAATAAGCGAGTTGCAAAGCTTTTAAGCCATCTTCCAAAGCAACTTTGGTCGGTTGGTTATTAAGAATGCTATTCGCAAAAGCCTCCAACTCCATTTTGATCGCATTGTTGGGTTTGGCTTCGGGCATATCTAGTTCAATATAGCGTTTGCCAATCGTCGTATCCAATTCCATACAGTTGTCTTTTCCTGCTGGAATTTCCTCGTGAATGCGAACCACTTCCGTTTTTTTGTTCAAAAAGTCCAGACTCAAATAAGCATCCGACTGGAAGACCCGCAATTTACGCATATTTTTCATCGAAATACGACTTGCCGTAATGTTGACAATCGCCCCATTTTTAAATTCAATTCGAGCATTGGCAATATCCGCAGAAGGGCTGACAATTGCCACCCCACTAGCTTGCACCGAATGCACTTCGTGCGGAATCAATTTCAGAATAATATCCAAGTCATGAATCATCAAATCCAAGACCACCGAAACATCCGTTCCTCTAGGGTTGAACATCGACAAGCGATGCGCCTCCACAAACATAGGATCTAAATCCTTGTCCTCAATCGCCAACAAAGCAGGATTAAAGCGTTCTACATGCCCAACTTGCGCCTTAATCGGCTGATCTTTGACCAAAGCGCAAAGTTCCTGCGCTTCTTTTAAGGTATGCGTAATTGGCTTTTCAATAAAGAAATGTTTGCCTGCTTCCACGACTTGTTTTGCCAATTCAAAATGCGTGACGGTTGGCGTGACAATATCCACCACATCTACTGCCGCCAACAGAGCTTCTACCGAATCAAAGGCTTGAACACCGTATTCTTCTGATACTTTTGTCGTAGTTTTTGTATTCACATCAAAGACACCAACCAATTCGTATTGGTCAATCATTTGAATGCATTTAACATGGATTTTACCTAAATGGCCTAAGCCCAATACGCCTATTTTGAGCATGTTTTTTTGTTTATTTTAAATCTAAGGCACAGGATTTTGCTAGATCTTCTAAATCTTGAAATTCTTGTGTCCAGAGATGCTGTTTTTTGAAAATTGCTTTGGTTTGTTGGTAGGAATCGT
>CACVAQ010000341.1 GCA_902727865.1 uncultured Aureispira sp.
ACCCGAAGGCTCAGCGTAGCTAAATCGTATTAGTTTGATTATCAGCAAGATGACTTTTTAATTACTAAAGTATTAAAAAGCTGATAATCAAACTAATGCAAGATGCTTTTTTATGTTTTTCATAGAAAAACTAAAAAATCAACGGAGTATTAATAAAAACTACCTTATATTAAACTAACTATCAACTCATTAACACTTTGTCTGTTTTTTTTTGATACATTGTGTGTGTGTGTGCCTTATTTTCACTTCATCCAATCAAGTGCATATTCTAATGCATCTTTATTCGTTTCTATATCTGGATAAACAGGTTCAAAAATATTTGGGTTGCCAATTGCTCCAATATCATAAGTTGAACTTACATAAACATAATTTCCAGAATTAGGGAGAGTAAAATTTATTAATTCTCCAAAGTCATTTGTTAACTCGCCTGTTGCCGATCCAATTAAAGTACTTAATTTATATGTTTTTATAGCATCTGCTAAGAAGTTAGCACTAGAAAAAGTACTAGATCCTATTAAAAAACAAGTTTTACCAGTAAAATATTTTTTTGGTTTTATTGGTTGAATTAATTCATCATCAAACGATTCAATTATTGACAAATTTTCAGATTCATCATATAATTTCAAAAACGCTTTACCAAAATTCTTCTCATATACAGGATCATTTTTATAAGCAAGTTTGGCTTGATTACTCACTTTCCAATATCTACCACTTGATTGTCGATAGGGTATTATAGTAATATAAGACAGTAATAAATCATTTAGTCTAGAATCACCACCAGAATTTTCTCTAATATCGATGATTAACTTATTGATATTTTTATCCTTGATCTCATTAAAGGTTTGTTCTAAGAATACTTTAAAAATCTCATAGTCTGTGCAGCTGTTATAGGAAATAAGACCAATGTTATCTTCGACAATCTCGAAAATATAATTCTCTTTTTCCTGATATTGACTAATAAACACATTTAAAGTAGAGACATCCAGTCCTGCTATTTCCAGTTCTTTTTCTGTATTTGTTAATTCTATAACATAAGGGGCTGAAATCATATCAGTAAAAAACAAATACAAAGGAAAGTATTTTTCACAAGTTACATTTTTGAAGGACTGAATTCCACCGATGTAGCTCATACATTCTTTGTATAGATCAACTACACTTATTCCATTTATTGATTTAATAAGTGTACCTTTTTTTATATCTTGAGTAGTAGAACGAGTTACAATAAAGTGCTGATTATCATTTGATAGTTCCCCAGTAAAAGGAATAAATTCATACAACATTAATTCGGGGAAAAGGCTCTTATTTTGCCAGTCCATAGAGGTGTGTCCGCCACTCATTTGAGCAGCCAGTTTCATCCCTGTACTCATAAATTTTTTAAATGTAATAGAATCTTTATCAAATTCATTTAACAATTCGTCTTTATTTTTCTTGAATTGTTCTTCTTCTATTTTAAAGTAAGGATTGTAGTGAATTTCTTCTATCGTTTTAATCATAAAATTAATATCTGCTACTGCTTTTTTAGTTGAAATATAGACTTTATCTTGACTAATTCCAGTTGTTGATATTAAAGTAAAAATTATACTTATGAATATTAATTTCATTTTACATGTTTTTTGGGTTATTTGACAACTCGAAGGCTAAGCAAAGCGACGGCACGTATGCACAAATAGGGGCACGAGCAACAAGTGAAACGCTCCTGATCAAAGGGAATAAGTAGCAGCGGAGCTAACAAACAGAGTGAACGAATCAACGGAGTATTATTATAATTGCGCCTTTTTAAAATACTGTAAACTTACCATAGGCCACGAATTATAATAAAAGCCCTGCACTTTTCCCTCCTTGACATCATAATACATACGAGTCTGCTTGCCTCCCTTCTTATATCCCAAGCTAATCCCATCTAATTGTGTCAATTCTGTCAACTTTTTACCATCACTAAATTGCGTTAAGTCTCTTTTCCAAAGCCATTGTCTACGTTCGTATTTGTCTAATTCTGGTAGGAGTTCTAAAGTCATTTCTTGCCCTTGCTCATTCGTATAGGTTCCAGCAAATTGCGGCCCAAAATCCAAGGACTTATCCGTTAAGTCATTCCGTCCATTTGCTAATAAAGAAGACAGCCGCCCCAATAAAACTGACCAGCGGTTTTTCTCTTCTACGCCCGTCCGAACAATAATGATGTTATCTTTAGGAGACACAAAAATATATTGTCCGTTGTAGCCTGCTGCCCAGTATTGTTCATTGTTCTCAAAATCTAGCTCTTCGTACCCATTTCGCCAGTAGCAATTAGAATAGCCAAACCATTGGTTTAGATCTCGATGTTTCACATCTTCTACAAACCATTTTGGGACAATTTGTTGCCCTGCCCAAACACCACCGTCCAGCATTAATTTACCAAAACGAACCATGTCAGGAGCCGTCAAGGCCAGTCCTCCAAATGTTCTGGGGTTTCTATGCTTCTTACTATCCAAGGTAACCATAGCCTCATATTGCATTCCAAGAGGACGCCATATTTTTGCTTCTAAATAACTTGCCAAGCTCTGCTTTACTGCTTTTTCTAGACAAATACCTAAAATTTGAGTGGACAAGGATTTGTAGGAAAAGTTTGTATTGGGTTCGTATTTTGTTTTTGCGACTCGATTCACAAATTTTTCTTGGTTTCCTGTATAATACAAACCACCCAAGCGCAAAAGATTGTCAAAGTCATGCCAATGTAAGCCCGAAACCATTCCCATTAAATGACGTAGCGTAATATTTTTTCGAGGACCTTCTTTAAATTCGGGAATAAAATCGGCTACTTTCTGATCTAAAGACAAGCTGCCTTCTTCTGCGGCAATCGCTGTTAAGGTCGCTACGATCGCTTTGGTTACCGAAAAGACAACTTTAGGTTTATCCTTTGCGCCACCGTTTAAATATCGTTCATACAAAACAGAGTCGTTTCTAATAACAATAAGTGCCGTTGTTTTTGATTTTTCTAAAAAGGCGTCAAAATCAATCGTTTCTAAATTTTCTTCCACAGGAATCCATTGTTCCATGGCTGGAATATTCTCTGGTGCATTCCCATTGATAAACAAGCCTTTTTTGAGTGGCCTTGCTTCTGAAGAAGAAGTCCAGTCGTCCATTGCTGAACCAGGTATCGTATCACAAACAAATACTTTTTCATGGTCTTCAATAGATGGTTTGAAGAAGACCACAATTTTGGTAAAGGTGCAACTCGATAGGGTACAAATCATTGACAAGAAAACAATGCTTTGCAAAATGTATTTGGTCATAATAAAGATATGCGAGGGGGTTATTTAAAATCTAAGAAATAAACTTTCTTTTTGAGAGACCCGAAATATACAAAAAATCAAAGATAAATGCAATAGATATTTATCTTACCAATAGAATTTAACGTATTACAAAAAAACCTGTCTTACGCTCCAATTCTTTCATTGATCTACTTGATTAAAAAACCGCCCCACAATCCTATACAATAATCTTACTTATTATCGTGAATCCATTGTTTACAATCCTCTATCGTTGCAAAACTTGCCATCGTAAAATCGACCATTTCTTGTACATCACCCAACCAACGCCTTGTATTTAAGGAACTAATTCCCTTTACTCTAGGGGCAACAGTTAAGACTAGCTTGATACCATAATTTGTTACGGCATCTCCTACCAATTCGTTGGTAATAAAGTCTATGATTTTTTTGTTAAAAACACCTTCACTATTGTACTGATCGGCTATCCAAATAGTACTATTATGACTCAACAGCATTTTCATAACAGCATCTGTCACTTCTTTAAATTTCTCTAGAGACAGATGCAACTCTGTCCACTTGGCTTGAACTGCATTTACATCTTCTAGCCAGATGATCTCAACATAAGGGGGGAAACTTATCTTTTCCATAGCTTTATTGTTATATAATATTTAGTAATTTATTTAGTAATTTATTTAGATAGACCACTATAGCATCAGCAACCCTAGCTATTTTCACGCACCCATTCTTTACAATCCTCTATCGTTGCAAAATTGGCCATCGTGAATGCGCCCATTTCTTGTACATC
>CACVAQ010000342.1:0-11910 GCA_902727865.1 uncultured Aureispira sp.
CAGGGAAGTTGTTTAGAATTAAGTAATAATCAAATATGAAATCACTTTTTGCCCCACTCTGCGTTGGATTTTCGTCAAATAGCTAAGGCTATTCTCCTCAAATCCGCCTTAATTGGGATCAAAAATTGTACTCATATTTAAAAAAGACGCAATTCTAAACAACTTCAGGTTTAAAGCAGAATTTACTACTAACCAAATTTAGAGCGTTTCAGGATGTACAAAACGAAACTAGTCACCCTATTTCAATATTTAGACTCTAGAGAAATTACTCGTTTCTTAGATTATGTCAATTCTCCTTTTTATAACAAACATGCCGAAGTTAAAAAGTTGTGCGCCTATTTGGCAAAATATATTCCGAATCTTAAGCGGCAACATCGCTTGGAAAAGGAACGGGTGTTTAAACATGTTTATCCCAATAGGCCTTTTGATGGCAATGCGTTGCATAGTATTAGCTCCAAATTGTTGACGCTTTTGCACGATTATTTAGTCATCACGGCACATGAGGAAAAACACAATCAGCATTTAATTAAAATTTTAGCCGAGTTGCGGCATCGGAAGCAGTTTAAAGATTACGATGCTATCTTGCGAAAAGTGGAGCGTGGAGAAGCGAGTGCGTACACCGATATAGAGGATTTGTATTGGGAGCATTTTTCGTATCATAAAGAGCTAGATGTCAACTTTATTACAAAAGGGGGACGGACGTATAATGAAAATTTACAGCTCAAAAATGATTTTTTAGATTTGTTTTTTATTACCAAAAAACTAAAGGTCGCCTGTGATATGGTGAGCCGAAACATTGTGATTGGGAGTAATTACGAATATCGCTTGGTCGATGAATTGCTTGTTTATTTAGAACAAGAAAACAGTCCTTATGGAGCCGAACCAACGATTAAGATTTATGCAGCGGTTTTAAAAATGTTGCTGTATGGCGAAAAAGGAGATGAGGAATATTTTAAAGTCAAAAAATGGTTGGTAGCGCATCAAGCCATTTTTTCCAAATTAGAGCTGAAAAATATTTACGATTACCTAGAAAATCATTGTATTCAACGATACAACAAAACGGCTAGTGAGCAATATTTGAAAGAAATGCTAGACATTTCTAAGTTCTTAGTTCAGCATGAAATTAACTTTGTCGATGGCTATTTGTCGGATGGAGATTATAAAAATATAGGGACCAGTGCCATCAATTTAGGGGATTATGAATGGGCGGCAGAGTTTATTGAAACGTATAAAGAAGCCTTAATTCCTGCCTACCAAAAAAGCGCTTATTCGCTGCTAATGGGCTTTTTGTTGTATGCCAAAAAGGAGTATGGCGTCGCTCTGCAAGCCTTGCACAATGTCGTATTTACGAACTACACGTATCATATTGGCGCAAAGATGATTCAACTCAAAATTTATTACGAAATCAACGAAGGAGAAGCCTTATATTCGCTCACCGATGCCTTCCGAAATTACCTCAAACGCAACAAACAATTAACCGAGGATCGACGTGTGGTGTATTATAATTTTATCAATCTGATTCGCCGCACTTACAAGTTAAAAGAGAGTAAAGAGTATCAATCGGATGAAAAATTCAACAAAGAACGCCAAAAACTAGAGCTGCTATTTAAGGAAACCAACCCTATTGCGAGTAAAACGTGGTTGCTGGAGATGTTTGAGGCCTTGGGAGTGGCTTAAACGATACTCTGCTAAAGCATTTCTTGCAGGATTGCCGCTACTTCAGGAGCTCTTTGTGTACCAATTAGTAGCCGTTTTCCACTTTTTAAATGAATGGCAAGCCCTACTTTTCCTTTTGTAGTATAAGCCGTCCCGTATTTTTGTGTAAAACGGATGCCCCAGCCACCAATAAATCCATAATCTACCACTTCAGCGCTTGTGATTTGTGCCCATTTAAGCTCTCTTTTTGCAAAGATGAAAAAGCGCATTTTGATCCCTATTTCATCTATTTCTGTTTGGATATTGAATGCCCCAAAAAAGACTAAAAATGCCGTTATAAGTAAGAAGCATATAACTAACACGGCATCTGGAGCTGGTTTGTCTCCAAAGGGTATTTCGAGAAAGACTTGTTGGTAGATGCCATATAAAAGCAATAAGCCAAGGGGGATGAGTAGCACGGAAATCAATATTAGGACTGAATTACTGAGTTTCTGGGTTTCTTTGAAGCTTGTGTTCATGGTGTTGAAAGTTTTGGAAGTCTAGGTTTATTAAATACATCTTGTTGTTTGTCTAGAGGCGCATAGGCTATTTCACTCTTTTTATATAAGAACAGTATCGGATTAGAATACAATTAATAAGGTGGTTTGAGTACGCTACTAGAACGATACGATGCCCGACAAATAGTTAAAGATAAAAAGAATACACACCAAAGGAGCCCAAAACAAGAGATTCTTTCTTGCATTCTGAATCAAGGCGACATTTTGTGGCAGACGATATTTTGATTTTTTAATCAAAAAAAAGAAAATTTAACGCAACTAATGCAACATAGTTGCGTTAGTTATTCTATATTTGTTCCAGAAACAAAGAACAATCGTATAATGAACCGTCTTTCGTGGAATTTTTAGAGCCATTTATAATCAACGGGAAGCAGTTCTATCATAATCTAATACGATTTGTCCATCTACTTATAATTAAAACAAATAATCAAAAACAAACTATGAAAAAGAGTACATTAATATTTATTGGTGCTGCATTTTTTATGATTTTATTTTCTGCTTGTGAGAAAACGCCCATTATTCCAAATGAAGAAGAAGTCATCACAACACTTCATTATGAATTGACACCGAATGGAGGTGGAGCAGCAGTTCTATTGACTTTTCAGGATTTAGATGGGGATGGAGGAAATGCGCCAACGATAACAAATGGAACCTTGGCAGCGAATGAGACCTACACAGGAAACTTGGTGTTATTAAATGAGACGACAACTACTGTAGATAGTATCTCTAACGAAGTTTTAGAAGAAGGAACCGAGCATCAATTCTTTTTTGAATCAACTGTTAATGGTTTAAGTGTTCAATACAACGACACGGATAATAATAATAATCCATTAGGATTATCTAGCCTACTGACCACGACTACAGCAGGAGCAGGCACCTTAAAAATCACCTTAAGACATGAGCCAAACAAACAGGCTACAGGTGTAATCGGGGGAGATATAAGCAATGCTGGAGGAGAAACGGATATCGAAGTAACGTTTAATATAGACGTTCAATAAAGATGCTGTAAGTAAAACTAAGCCCTAGAATATATTTTGGATAAGCCTGCTTTGGGCCTTGCAGGACAGCTCTATTGTAACGATTGGCTGTCCTGCAAGGGACGAAGTAGGCTTAGCTAGTAAGTAGTAGGCTGAAAGAACTCCTTCTGCTAAAAGTAAAAAACACTTACATTCCTTTCCATTATTACTCCGTTGAAAACCCGAACGAAGCGAGCTAACAAACGCAGTGACCGAATCAACAGCGCATGATTTCCTTATAATTCGAACTTACTTAACAGACAGCATGTTCAATCAACTCTTTTTTTTGCTTCTTATAATTCCTGTATTAACATCAGCGCAAGACTGTGATTTAAAACTCATTGGGAGTGTAAAAGATAGCGAAACAGGCATTGCTGTACCCTATACAAACATTGTACGCAATGAATTGCAGAAAGGAGCGATTGGTGATAGTAGTGGGGCATTTCAATATTCTGATTTATGTGAAGGCAAAATCGTTTTAGAGGTGAGTTGTATCGGCTATCGGACAGATACAAGTGTTTTCTTTATTTCTCAAGATACTTCTATGACCATTTACTTAGAAGCATATCCATACACCATTAAGGGCATCGTTGTTTCTGAGGAAAAGACGGAAACTTCAACTCAATCTTCTTCTTCGTTAAACAAGGAACATATTGCTACGAATTCAGATAAGAATTTATCCAACCTATTAGAACAAGTTGTAGGGCTTAGTGTCCTTAAAAACGGCAATGGAATTTCAAAACCTGTTGTTCAGGGCTTATATGGAAGTCGTTTAATGGTTTTGAATAATGGAGTGGTTCAAGCTGGGCAGCAATGGGGGAACGATCACAGTCCTGAAATTGACCCTTTTGTTGCGAACCAAATTTCTGTCATTAAAGGAGCCGCAGCATTAGAATATCAGGGGAGCTCTTTGGGCGCTTTTATTTTGGTAGAACCTGGGAAAATTAGTAAGAATAAAAAATTAAACGGAACCGCAAATTACTACTTTTCATCGAATGGCTTTGGACATGGAATTAATGTACAATTGGGAATGAATCATAAATTATTTTCTTGGAAACTTTCTGGAACACTAAAGAAAAAAGGAGATGCTTATTCCCCTGCTTACTTTTTGCGAAACACAGGAAACCAAGAAGCCAATTTTGCCCTCCAAATAGAAAAAAACTTTTCAGATAAATGGTTTACTAGCCTATATTTTAGCTCCTTTAACACTGAAATAGGGATATTAAGAGGGTCGCATATTGGTAATTTGACGGATTTACAAAGTGCATTGAGACAAGAAGTTCCTTTCTTTACACAACCTTATTTCTCTTATGCTTTAGACGCTCCATTTCAGCAAGTCAATCATCAATTGCTAAAACTCAATGCTCGTTATTATATCAATAGTAACCAATACCTTGATTTTACTTATTCAGGTCAGTTGAATGACAGAAAAGAGTTTGATGTTAGACGAAGTAATTATGCTCAAAAACCTGCTTTGAGTTTGATGCAATTTTCCAATTCTATAGAAGCAAAATACCTAAACTATTTTAATACTAATTTAAGATTAAAAGTCGGCATTCAAAGTAGAATTATTGACAATACAAACCATCCTGGAACGGGTATTCTGCCGCTTGTCCCAGACTATTTTGCGTATAATGTCGGTGCCTTTTTTCTAATCACTCAAAAATACAAAAAGATATTTTGGGAGGCAGGCGCTCGCTATGATTTTATGCATCAAGCTGTTGCCGCTATATCTACTTCTTTGCCACGAGAAATTGTTCGATACAAGAATAATTTTCATAATATTAGTGCTTTACTAGGGCTTAATTATCAGCCTAATAAAGCTTTGAAGTTGTATACGAATGTTGGTAGTGCGACTAGAAACCCTAGTATCAATGAATTATATAGCAATGGTTTACATCAAGGCGTGAGTGCTATCGAAGAAGGAGATGCAGCGCTAAAGGTTGAACAAGCGATTAAAACTACTTTGGGTTTAGATTTAAAGATCAAAGAAAGGTTGTTTTTGGAAACAGCACTTTATTATCAATGGATTAATAATTTTATTTATCAACAAGTACAAAATGAATTTAGATTAACAATACGAGGCGCTTTTCCTGTTTATAGATACGAACAAACCCTTGCACAAATTTATGGTTTAGACGTTTCTGTTAGGTATAAGGTCTTGGAAAACTTAAACCTTAAGATTCAGTATAGCTATTTGAGAGGGGAAGATTTAGAGCATCAACTACCATTGGTCAATATGCCTGCCAATAACCTTAGGGGCAGGGTTAGTTATACCTTTCCGAAGGTGGGAAGTTTAGAAAATTTGATGCTAGAGTTAAATAATAGATATGTTTTTGAACAAAGCAATTTACTTCCATCTCAGGATTTTATTCTAGCCCCGAAGGCGTATCATTTATTAGGTTTAAGAGCCTCTGTTGTAACAAAAATAAAGCACCTTCAACTCAAAATTTATCTTAGAGTCGATAATTTACTAAATACCAAGTATAGGGATTATCTCAATAAACAACGCTATTTTTCCGATGATTTGGGAATTAATGGAACCTTAGGTTTAATGCTGAATTTCTAAATAACACAGGGCTTTTGTTGCACTAGTTTACGATTAGGTCGTACTGTGAAGCCAAGCTCATTGTAAAAGCCCTTTGTTGTTCTATCCAGTATTCTAAAGCAGAAGGCCGTCAAAAGTATGGTATCAGATAGCTTGAAAGCAACTGATACCATAAGTTAACGAAACTAAAAACTGCTTCCTAGAAGTCAATTTGGAAACTAAGTACAGGCAAAATTCCAGCTTGATAGCGAGGGAACAACTCACTTTTTTTTCTGTCATAACCATAGAAACTAATGTTTCTGTAATTGGTTACATTTTGAAGGTCCAAGGCAATCGTATAAGACAACTTTTTGTGATCCTTACGATAAGCAAGACGCAAATCCAAGCGGAAATAAATAGGCGCTTTGGCACTGTAAGCATTGTCTTCGTCTTCAATCAAAGCACCTGCCGCAATAGAAGCCGCTTCGTCCGCAGGCGTGTAGCGAATACCATCGGCCAAGAAACTCTTAAGACCAAGTTGTAGAACGCCCCCTTTCTTGAATTCAAATTCATAGCCTCCCATCAAACTTGCTCCCCAACCTCTGTTGTAACGAGTATTACGCCATTCTGTATCGCCCAAAGATTTGTACTGTGCTTCATAAATAGAACCTGTTGCCAATAAAAAGAAATTACGTCCAAAGGCCTTTTCTATTGTAATATCCAAGCCATAATTTTGAGCGAATCCTTCCGAAACCATTGCTTCGAAACCATAGGTCTGACGCTCGTTGAAATACCAATAGGTACTAGAGCTGTCTGCACTGGTCGGAATATCAAATCCATATTGGTAATAGACTTCAACGGTTGTTCTAAAACCTAAGGCAATCACTTGTTGATACGATAAGATAGCATGATGCCATTTTGCAATTTTCAGGTTCTTGTTGGGTTGTGTGCTATTGCCCGATTGATCTTTGATGCGTAAATAATAAGTTCCAATTGGAATTGCTTTTCCATGCAAGCCATAAGCAGCACTAATTGTTGTTTTAGAAAAAGGTTTGTATTGAACCGAAAACCTTGGTTCGATACTGTACGTGTTGTTCATGGCAAAATACATGGCATGCACCCCTAAATTAATCGTAAAATAATTATTAGGACGATAGCTACCCTGTGCATAAGCTTGGATCAAAAAATCAGTATTAGCGTCACCAATATCTAAATATTGATGGTTGCTGGTATCGGTACCATGTCGTTGATTTAAGCTCAACCAATGCGAAATAGCGTGTACTATAGCACCCGACTTTAAACGAAATTTATTACTAAACTTATTGCTATACGTAACATGCGCTTGAGAACGCAATATTTTGTAATCATAAATCAAAAAACTATCTCGATTTTCCAAATCAGTGATTTGTGGCTCATATTGTGTCGAGAAAATATGACTGTAAACCGTACCTAGCGTTGCTTTAAGATACGACTTTTCGTTAATCAAACGACGGAAACTCGCTCCGACAACACCTAGGTCAGAACCTGCTTTTTCATATTGATAATCCCAGGTGTTTTGCCAATCCGCAGTGTCCTCTTTGACCGACCACAACTCATTACTCAGACCACCAACACCAAATACTTTGAATTCATTTTTATTGTCTTTAGAATTAAAGGTCATACAGAAAGACAAATCCTGAAAATCATTGGCAACATTGTCCCGTACCACATAAATTCCCATTAGATTGAGCAAACCAAGGGTCGAATAACGGTAATTGATAACATAAGAGCTTCTACCTTTTTTCATCGGACCTTCTGTTGCAAAACCCAATCCTACCAAGCCAACTTTTATAGAATGTTCTCTCTTTGACATATTTCCTTTTCGAAAACGCATATCAAAGACCCCAGAAAAGGCATTGCCATATTCTGCCGCAAAACCACCAGTAGAGAAGTCTGTATTGCCCAACAAAGACGCACTAAAAACGGTAATTCCTCCTCCTGTAGAAGCCGCACGAGCAAAATGGCTTGGATTGGTGATTTCTAAACCTTCCAAACGCCACAAAACACCTGCCGAAGAATTGCCTCGAATAATGACATCGTTTTCATTATCTTGATCGCTTCGTACACCAGGTAAAGCAGCAGCCATACGCCCTGGATCGTCCAGACTGGCAGCATAACGCTTGGTTTCTTCTACGGAAAAAGAACGGGTACTCACAACAGATAAATCATTTAAGGCTTTATTTCCTGTCCCGTCAGCCCCCTTAGAGGCACTTACAACAACGGTTTCTGTTATTTCTACTTGCTCTTTTAATAAAATGTCTAAGTAAATTTCTTTGGAAGAAGAGACCACTAAGTCTTCAGAAATATAGGGTTCATAGCCTAAATATTGAGCTTGGATTTGTTGACGTCCTGTTGGGACATTTTCTAAGACAAAATCCCCGTTTTCATCCGAAACAGCATTCACATTGGTTTCATTAACAACCAAAGTAACCCCAATTAAAGGCATTTGACTAGCATTGTCAACGACCTTACCTCGTATGGTTTGTGTTTGAGCAAAAGAAAAGGAGAGGAGGATTAGATTTAAAAATAAACAGAGTAGGAATTTCATTGGTTGAGTGTTTATAAAAAAGGTTCAATACACTGTATTTAAAGTGTTTTAATGCTTTATGGATGATTATAAATAGGGCACAAGATAATTAGGACAGATGGAATGGTGCCTTAAAAGTAACTTTTTAAACAAGAATTTTAAAAAATAAGAAAAGAAGTCTTGCTATTTTTTACGAACCGATGGTACACAAGCACTTTTTTAGGCTCTTATAAAAAGGCATCGCTGCTTATGGTTTTCATGTTAAATGCTGAACAATGGTGTTCCTGCAAAAAAACTTAAAAATCAATCTGGAAATTAAGAACAGGCAACAAACCCGACTGATTACGAGCAATCAAGGCAATGTCTTGGCGATCGTAAATAAAGTAACGGGGGTTTTTAGTATTCGTAATGTTTTGAACATCGATAGAGATGGTATAAGAGAATTTTTTATGATCTTTTCGGTAAGCGACACGTCCATCTAGACGGAAATAGGTACCAGCCGAAGCGCCCCAATAGTTATTCGTATCTTCGACCAATTGACCCGCTAATTTAGAGGCTTCAAAGTCGGCAGGCGTATAGCGCAAACCACCAGAAACGAAGTTTTTAAGCCCAATTTGTAAAACACCCCCTTTCTTGAATTCAAACTCATAACCGCCCATCACAGAAACGCCCCAACGCTTATCGACTCTCGTGCGTCGCCATTCTGTATCGCCCAAAGATTTGTATTCGGACCAGAATAAGGAACCTGTTGCTAAAAGAAAGAAACTGCGACTAAAGGCTTTTTCAACACTTAAATCAAGCCCATAATTTTGCCCTTGCCCATCAGATACCATCGCTCGGTTACCATAATTGTCCCGTTCATTAAAGAACCAATAGCCACTATTAACAACCGTACTAGTTGGGTTGTCAAAGGTATATTGATAATAACCTTCTAGGTTTAGACGGAAGCCTAAGCCAATAACTTGCTGGAAAGAAAGGATGGCATGATGTGCTTTCGCAATTTCTAAATCTTTGTTCGGTTGTGTAATGCCCGTACCCGTACTATTTGGTAATTGCAATAAATAAGTGCCGATAGGCAGTGCTTTTCCATGCAAACCATAAGCCGCACTAATGGTCGTGTTTTCAAAGGGTTTGTATTGCATCGAAACCCTTGGTTCGATGCTGTACGTGTTGTTCAAGGTTAAGAACAAGGCATGAAAACCAACGTTAAGCATGAATTTTTTTACAGGGCGGTAACTTGCTTGTGCATAAGCTTGTAATAGGAAGGTGTTGCCTTGCACATTGTCTAAGTAAGTATAATCACCATTGCCTAAATCTCGTGTATAATTTAGCCAGTAGGTGTTGGCGGTGAGCGAGGCCCCTGTTTTTAGACGAAAGCGATTGTTTAGTTTGTTACTATACGTTAAATGTAATTGACTTCTTAGTGTTTTATAATCATAATCCTCAACAACATCTTTGTCGTTAATGTCTAAATTAACAAGGTTGGGAATGGACTGCTTCAAAAAAATATGATTCATAACAGAACCAAGTACTATTTTTAAGTAAGATTTCTCATTGATTAAACGCCTGTAAGTAAACCCAAGGATGCCCAAATTAGAGCCATTGCGTTCTTCTATATAGTCCAAATACGTTTGCCAATCGGCTGTATCTTCTTTGGTAAACCAACGCTCGTCACTTAAGCCTCCAATACCAAAAATCTTAAATTCATCTTTATTGTCTTTAGAATTAAAGGTTAAATTGAAGGATAAATCTTGAAAATTATTCCCGACGTTTTCACGCACGACATAAAGCCCCATTGCATTTAAAACCCCAAGGGTAGAATAGCGATAATTGACTAAGTAAGAACTGCGACCTTTCTTGATCGGACCCTCTGTCGAGACTCCTAATCCAACCAAGCCAATTTTTACAGAATGCTCTCTATTGACCATATTCCCTCTGCGATTACGCATGTCAAAAACACCCGACAAGGCATTGCCATATTCTGCGGCAAAACCACCTGTTGACAAATCCGTATTACCAATAACAGACGCACTAAAAACAGAAATACCACCTCCTGTCGTTCCTGGGCGACCAAAGTGACTGGGATTTGGAATTTCTAAACCTTCCATTCTCCACAAAACACCAAACGCAGAATTTCCACGAATGACAACATCATTTTCATTGTCTTGGTCCGATTGAATGCCAGGCAAAGCGGCAGCCATACGCCCTGGATCGTCAATACTAGCGGCATAACGTTTGGTTTCTTCTACCGAAAAAGAACGAGCACTAATCACCGATAAATCATTGATCGCTTGATTTCCAAGGCCATCTTTTCCACCAGAAGCCGTTACGACAATTGTCTCCGTGACTTCAACCTGTTCTAACAAACCAATTTCAAGGTAAGCCTCTTTGTTAGATGAAATCACTAGATCTTCTGAAAAATAGGGCTCGTAACCAAGGTATTGTGTGCTAATAATTTGCCTTCCAACAGGGACATTTTCGAGTACAAAATTACCATCAAGGTCTGTTGTCGTATTTAAGTTGCTTTCCGTTATCATCACAACAACGCCTATGAGTGGCATTCCGATGGCTTTGTCAACCACTTTGCCTCTTATAGTTTGAGTTTGAGAACTTTGTGCTTGTCCTAAACAAAGGATAAGGCTGCACAACAATAGTGTAAGTATATGTTTCATTTGTATTTTTTTATCATGACTCCGTTGAAAACGAAAAGGCTCAGCGCAGCTAAATCGTATTTGTTTATTACATGAGTGCTTCGCTTTGATTAGCAACAAGCTGTGTTTTTACTAATCAACATACTAAAAAGCTGCTAATCAAACTAATGCAAGGTGTTTTTTTTTATGTTGATTAGCAACAAATTAATAAATCATAAAGCGTGATTCTCGTGGAAGATAATAAATTTTAAGTAATCAATTTCATTCAAGTTTAATTTTATCTTGACGTTGCTTGTAGGCGTTTGAATGTAGGCGAAGTGGTTTAATAAAACAACAAAGAGCATAATGTTTTTGAGTATCATTTTTTTAGTATTTTTGTGATAACAGCGTTAAAAAAATGCTATAAAAAAAGCCGAAATTTCTGATACAGTCTACTTAAGTTAGTATCTTGTATGAAAAAGGCTTTAACTGGGCATGGAGCGTGTTTTATTTGTAATATGGGGAAGTCCTTTCGCTGAGTTCGAGATGCCAAACAAGCCATATTTTTTTGAATAAACACCGTCGATTTTCCATGAATTTTAATGAAAAAAATGGTTCTTTGACAACTATTTTCACGAAGTAATTTTTGCCAAATATTTAAATAACAGATAGCTCTTAGCTGATTTTTAGATTTTAGGTCGCTGAAATATTAAACTAAATTACTGATAATTATTTTTGTCCATCTACTTACTTTTTCTTATTCATGCAAAAAATGTCAAACAACCCAAAAAATAAAAGACTATGAAAAATTTAGTGCTATTAGTGTTACTGTTTTGCTCGTTTGGCAGTTTTGCACAAACAACTTGGCAACAAAAAATAGACGCAGATGTTTGGGCAGGAGCAAATCAAACAACTTTTGAATACTTTGTCTTACTCAAAGAACAGGTAAATACGAGTG
>CACVAQ010000342.1:12010-20275 GCA_902727865.1 uncultured Aureispira sp.
TTTTGCTCGTTTGGCAGTTTTGCACAAACAACTTGGCAACAAAAAATAGACGCAGATGTTTGGGCAGGAGCAAATCAAACAACTTTTGAATACTTTGTCTTACTCAAAGAACAGGTAAATACGAGTGGAGCCAAACAGTTTTCTACGAAAGAAGCAAAGGCACAATACGTTTTTACACAATTAAAGAATAAGGCGAATGAAACACAAGGGGCTTTATTGCAATTAATTCAACAGCATCAAGGGGATTATCGGCCTTATTTTATTGTTAATGGAATTTGGGTCAAAGGCAATAGCCAGTTGTTGGAAGCTTTGGCAAAAAGAGAGGAAGTTGCTTTAATTGCACCGAATCCAAAGGTGTACAACGACTTACCAAATCGCTCCGATGCGAATCCTAGACCAGGCAGCACGAGAGGTCCTAGAGCGTATGAATGGGGGATCGGAATGATTCGGGCTAATTTGTTGTGGAACCAAAATTTGAGAGGTACAGGTGTTGTCGTTGGAGGACAAGATACCGGGTATGAATGGATACATCCTGCCTTGAAAAATCAATATCGTGGAGATTCTGTGAGCCATAATTACCATTGGCATGATGCCATTCACGGTCAAATTAGTAGCGATACATTTAATAAATGTGGTTATGATGTGAATTATCCTTGTGATGATGCGACACACGGAACGCATACGATGGGAACGATGATTGGAGATGATGGGCAAGGCAATCAGATTGGTGTGGCACCAGAAGCCGAATGGGTTGGCTGTCGAAGTATGGAAAATGGTTGGGGAACTCCTGCTACTTATATTGAGTGTTTTGAGTGGTTTATGGCTCCTACAGATACTAATAATTTGAATCCAGACCCGAATATGGCGCCCCATGTCATTGCTAATTCGTGGGGCTGTCCAGCCGTAGAAGGCTGTAATCCAAGTAACTTTAGCATCATGCAATTGGCCGTAGAAAATCTTAAAAATTCGGGGGTAATGGTCGTGGTTTCCGCAGGAAACGACGGTAGAAGAGGCTGTAATTCTATTGAAAACCCTGCTGCAATTTACGAGGCAAGTTTTTCGGTTGGAGCGACAGATATTTTAGATACCTTAACCAATTTTAGTAGCTTGGGAAGCGTGACTTCTGACGGAAGTTTTCGAATGAAACCCAATGTAGTGGCACCAGGGGCAGGCGTTCGATCTTCTATTCCAAATGGTGCTTATGCGGCTTATTCTGGAACAAGTATGGCTGGGCCACATGTTGCTGGAGCAGTTGCTTTATTAATTAATGCAAAACCTAGTTTAGCAGGCAACGTAGATTCTTTAGAGACTTTATTGGAGATGACAGCGGATACCGTCTATACTTATAAAGACGATACTTGTGGAACAACGACTCAGTTGGTTTTTCCGAATAATATGGTTGGCTATGGTCGGATCAATCTATATAAGGCCTTGGAAATTATTCGCCCAGATTTGACGATTAATATAAACAAAGTAGCCCAACAAAATTTACGCATATATCCCAATCCCTCTTCTGGAAGGATTCAAGTACAAACGACTACGCCAATGGGAACTTGTCAAGTCACCATCACGAATGCTTTAGGGCAAGTTGTGCGCCAATTTGATACGTATTTTAATACGATCTTGGAAATGGACTTAGCGACTATAGGTACAGGGCTTTATATTATCAAAATAGAAAATGAACGCCAAAAAGTAGTTGGGAAAATGATAAAGTCTTAAAGGGAATGGTCAAGTTATCACTCTATCTCATTTTGTTGCGAACAAAAAATACATAAAAAAAAGCTACTCTATTTAGAGTAGCTTTTTTGTTTTAAAAAATCACTTTTTCTTAATCACAGCCATCTACACAGTTTCCATCCCAATCAATGGCTTGCTCTATGTTTTTATAAATAATGCAAAATACTGAAGAATAGATTGCCCAAATATGCGAGTCTGTCAATTCTTTGCCTGTTTTGAAGTCAATGATAAGTTTAGGGTTTATAGGCTTAGAAAGATCATAAGGTTTGGGCGATATTGGCTCAAAAGTATTGGCATTATAAATGGTGATTAGAGATTCTTCGTTCTTTTCAACGATATAAACAAGCCCTTCCTGTTTATGAAAATTGATGCTGCCTTGTTTGAATTTCTTTGAAACTTGCCCAGATTTAAAATTAAAGACACAGCTATGTAAACTATCAACATCCATATATGCATAAGCATCAAGATAGCTTCTCTTATCAGAATTGCAATTTGATTTTTCGCCTGTAGTTGAAATAAACAAACCACTATATAAATTAGAGTTGGAATGGTCTAAACGTCTGGTGAGAAAAGTATATTTTTCGCCCTCTTGGTAAATGCACTGCATCAAGCCATATTCCATTGGGATAATTTGATTTCCATTGGCATCAATAGCGCCATGAAAATAGTTTGAATCAGCGTCTTTTCTGGAGACTTCAAGGACCGAATTTTCTGTATTATTGGTTAGTTCTATTTTTCTTACATCATGAATATTTAACTTTAAGCTTTTCGTTTTATTTAATTCTAAATCTGCAAAATAAAATTCTTTTGTATTTCCATCAGAATTGTATTTTTTTATCAAAAAGACTTCCTTTCCCTTAAGACCAAAAAAGATAGCGTTAGCAATATCATATTTTACAAAAGCTCCTTTTTGGGTATCAAAAACTCTAGCATTGTTGGTGCGACTTTGATTGAAGTCATAAGAAGTCATTTTGTAAAACCGCCCATCAGAGGATAATTTCCTGTAATGTGTATTTTCATATTCGGTAATTCTTCCTTTATAAAAAAAAGAAATCTTTTCATCGTCATGGTAATCATTGTGGTTGATGATCCAAATATCATTACTGGGACTAGATTCTTCTAGGCGAATGCCTCCTTTATTGTAGGTCTTTTTAGAAAAAACAATTTTTCCAGAAACAGAATCACATATAATGAGTTTAGAAAAAGAAATAAAACTTCTAGGAAAACTATTCTCCAAACTACTAAAATCCTCTGATTCGATCAAGACCCAATACCGCTTAGATTTAGAGAGCGGGCGCAATTTATACTGTTTTAAGAAATACGTTTCCTCCCCAATTTGCATTCGATGGTTGGTCGAGGGGGACCATAAAAAGACGCCGTTCTCATTCAGAGCATAATGATAATCACCAAAATCAACATTGGATGCTTTTATAGAGTAAGCAGCCCCCATTCTTGGCACTTTTCGAACCTCGGTATAGGAGTATTCTTTCTGAAGTTTGCCATTAAGATCAATCGTTCCATTTTTACCATCTTTCCAAGAGACATAAAACTGACCATTTCCCAGATAAGTATGCACCTTTCTTATGCCTTGATCCAAGGTCGTAACAGACTGTGTGACTTCATCAATGATTAGGTATTCAGGAGCACCGTAATCATTCTTATGAGGTTGAACCAGATGTACCCCTTTATCACAGGACAAGATATGCCGAGGAGTTGTACTCTGCCAGAGTTCTTTACCTGTAAGGGAAGAAAGACAAACGAGGGTATCCTTTTTGTATACCCAATTGCTATAAAAATGCTTTGGGACCTTTTTTTTATCTACGGATTCAACGATAAATTTATCTTCTAATTCTTTAGGCGGTTTTAGAGTATAAATGTAATCGCTCCTTAATTGGTTAGAAGAGTCTAAGACGGCCCATTTTTCTTGTTCATTAGCTGCCAGAAAAAAGGAATTACTACTCCCCATTACCCAAATGTATAAATATTGATAGGGCAATATAGTACGATAGTCAGAAGCTAGGAGGACTCCTGCAACTCTTTTTAGCAAAGGGACTTTATTGGGCGCATTCTTCCAAGCAGGAGCGTCATAAGGAAGGAACTGGGTGCCTGCTGGTGTGGTATAGATTACCTTTCCTGTTTTGGATAATAGGAGCTTTGTTTTTTCACCTTTTATGGTTTCTTCCGCTACAAATCCTTTTGGAAAAGTGATTAGCGTGTCATATTTCATTTGAATAAGCACCTTTCCATCCGCATCAACAACGCCATGTTTATCAAAGCGTTTGACCAAGAATGTATTTTCGTCCAAAGGAGTCACTCTTTTATAAAAACTCTTCCAATTTTGGGCAGTGCTGCTGTTAGCTAGTAATAAGAGGCTGCTTATTAGTACGATAAGGGATTTTTTCATGGGAATATTTTGAACTGAATTTAGGTTGTTTTATAGTAGACTTCTAGCCTTACTTTTTTTGCTTTTTTATAAAAAAATGGGTTGGTTGACAACTCGAAGGAAGCGAACTAAAGCTTAGCAATTAGTAGATTAGTAACTAACAAAACGACTTGACGTATTAACAAAGACCTATTCTTGCTAGGGAGATAGGCAATAGAATTTAAGGATGTTTTAGGCAGTCGAATTAAGCGGACAGACGCCCCACCACATGAACGTAGTGAACTGCGTAAGCTTGGTACTCTGTACCAAAAGCATAGCCTAGCAGCGTAGCTAATTTTAAGGTTAAGTACTTTTGTCCAATTATTTACTTTGTTAAAGCTGGACTTCATAGATAAACATATGCCCTGTTGCTGTATTTATAAAATACTTAGACCCTTGGCTTCCTGCTTCGTATTCCTTAAAACTACTTAATGGTTGGAACCAATCTGGGGCATCTTCAGGAAACTTAACTTCGTCAGCTGTAATTTTTAAACGATTGTCCTTTATGAAATCCAAAGCCATTTTAACAGGAACGTTGACTTCCATATAGAGTATATATTCTTTAGACCAGTGGGCAGAAGACCAATATTGTCCATTCAGCACCTCTATTCCTTCCCAAGGAGCAGCTCCTGCCCAATATTGAAATGTCTCTTCGGCTCCATAATGTATGTCGTCTTGAGCATAAGCCTGCTTGGAGATTGTAAGAAATAAAAGGGAACAAAGGAGAATAAGTAGATGTTTCATGTGATTTTAGGTTGTACGTTTATTCTTAAAAAATCCTGTTGCACGATTCAACAAAATAGTGGGTCTTTGACAATTTTTGCCACAGCCTACTCTTTTTCTTTTTCATAACAGTAGGTATTTGGTCGTATGAAGGTTTCTTAGCTCTTTTACAAACACCTAGAACTAGCCCTCCTGTGCCTGATACTCCAAAATAACCTCAATAAATTGCTTGCCATAATGTTCCGCCTTATGTTCTCCGACACCATTGACGGCCAAAAAGGCCTCCAGCGTAGTCGGAGCCTTGGCACTCATGTCTTTTAGACTCGCATTACTAAAAACAACAAAGGCAGGCTTACTAATTTCTTTTGCCAATTTTTGGCGCAACAAACGAAGGCGTTCGTACAAAGATTGATTGGTTTCCAAGATCACTTTAGGCGGAGATTTTGCTTGTTTTTTCTGACTTTCCTGACGTTCTCGAATCACATCATAACTAACCAATTTAACAGGCACTTCTCCTTTTAAAATTCGCCAACTAAAATCGTTCAATTTTAAGTTATAATGATCTTTATAATCGAGTTCTAAAATACCTTGTTGAATCAGTTGTTGAATGTACAACTGCCAAGCGACCGCCGTTGTTTTTTTGCCCACCGCAAAGGTTTTGATTTTGTGGTATTTTTTTTCTCGAACAACCTCGGTAAAAAAACCTTTTAGAATGTCGATTAAAGTACTAAGGCTCACTTGTTGATTGGTTCTAGCAACAGCAGAAAGAGCCATTTGAGCCAATAAAGTCCCTTCAAAAAACTTAGGTGGATTTTTGCAAACGTCACAATTATTACAATCCTCCTCCAAGGTTTCGCTAAAGTAACTCAAGAGAATTTTACGACGGCAAACTTGTGCTTCCGCATATTCTTGCATCCGATTCAGTTTCGCAATTTGAATCTCTCGATAGGCCTCATTATCAATCTCACTAGCAAAATTTAGATGCGTTTGAACATCTCTATAACTATAAAACAAAATAGTATCAGAGGGGTGTCCATCGCGCCCTGCCCGACCAATTTCTTGATAAAAACCTTCCAAATTACCAGGCATATTATAATGAATCACATAACGTACATCAGGCTTGTCGATTCCCATACCAAAAGCAACCGTTGCACACATAACATCTAGGTCTCCTTGAATAAAAGCATCCTGTGTTTTTTCTTTCAGCCGATTCATCATACCAGCATGATAGCAAGCCGCTTTTACGCCTTCTGCCTTGAGTTTTGCCGCCAGCGATTCCGTAGATTTACGACTGCTACAATAAATAATCCCACTTTTGTTGGCATATTTATGGACAATACGGCGAATTTGATCCCATTTTTTTTGACCAGGCAAAACGGATAACGATAAGTTCGAGCGATCAAAAGAAGACAAGAACGTTTTAGGGTTTTGCATCCCCAATAACTGCCCGATGTCAGAACGAACGGCTTTATCTGCCGTTGCCGTTAGGGCAATCATTGTAGCATTCGGTAATTTATTTTTAAGTAAGTATAGCTTTTGATATTCTGGTCGGAAATGATGTCCCCAACTACTCACACAATGCGCTTCATCAATGGCAATCAGTTGGATGTTGAGCAGGGTTAAAAACGAAAGAAAATCCCGCCCAAACACCTTTTCAGGAGAAACATAGAGCAATTTTAATTCATTGCGTTCCAGTTGTGCTTCAATTTCTTTTTCTTCTGCGGAACTAAGACTAGAATTAAGATAAGCCGCAGGAATACCATTGGCATTTAAGGCTTCGACTTGATCTTTCATCAGTGCAATCAAAGGCGAAATCACCAAAGTTAAACCGTCTAGCAGTAGCGCAGGAACTTGAAAACAAAGCGACTTACCTCCACCAGTAGGCATTAAAACAACCGTGTCGTTGCCTTCTAAAACATGTGTAATAATGGCTTCCTGTTGATCTCGAAAGCTGTTGTAGCCAAAATGCGTTTTTAATTTTTGGTAAAGGGTACTTTTGTCGTGCTTTATAATCATTCTTAATCTTGTATCAGTATCAGTTGTTAGAGGAAGGGAATAAAGCCTACCATTAACGTTGTGGCACAAATTATTGTTACAAATAAAGCCTAAATTTATTGTTTTTTTTTGTGAATAACTATTTCTATGCGCATAGTTATACAAGAATCTTTTGAGATTCGGATGAAATCTATTTCAAAAAGCCTACACAAGATTTAAAAGGTGCCAATAGGCGTAGAAACAACAATTGATCCTTTCAGTATTTTGTTATATTACTAATATAATAAAAACATATAAATAATATTACTAATAAAGTAAACAAAGCACAAAGGTTGGAAAAAATGTCTGAAATAAGTAAGCAGAAGTGATTTTTTTTCAATTAAATTTTGAATTCAAAGCTTGGCATGATTCTCCTATGTCATTACGAACCATCATTTTAGGGGAAAGCTAAAAAGGGGCATAGAAAGTATAAAATCATTCTAAATAGAAAAATTTAGCGTATGAGTTCGTTGAATTGCCTCAAATTTGTACTTTTGTCGAGCTTGCCTCTTCTTTAGGAACTTGTGTGTATACTTATTCCCCTTGCGAAGGAGTGTTTTACTTGCCATTTATAGTCGAGGAGAATCGGAAGACAGTGCCGAATAAAGGCATCGTATTCAAGAATATAGCCAGTAAGAAAGCTAAATCTAATCTTAGGATTTTACGATTGTATGTGGTCAATTACTTGAATGCCTTGTTAGAAAATAGCAATATAGAAACAACAAAATGAATCTTAGAAAGAGGTGTTTTGTTAGAGATCAAACAAACAAAAATTATAATTAAAAGAAAAAATAAAAAATGAACTTAGAGAAACTTGTTGCCGTTAGTGGACGTCCAGGAATTTATAAAATGGCTGCTAATCGCCCTAATGGACTGATTATTGAAGATTTGGATACGGGTAAGAAATTTTTTGCACCAAGTAGAAGACATCAATTTACTCCTTTGGAATCTATTTCTATTTATACTGAAACAGAAGAAGCTACAGTAGAACTTAAAACGGTATTTATTAGCATGTTGGCACAACTAGAGGCGACGCCTCCTGTTGCTACAAAATCAAGCTCTACCGAGATCAAAAACTATTTTGAAATAATTTTGCCAGAGTACGATAGAGATAAAGTATTGGTGAGTGACATCAAAAAGTTGATTAAGTGGTTCAACTATTTGAACGAAAGAACACTACTCGTATTGCCAACGGCAGAAGAGTTGGCAGCAGAAGCAGAAGCAGAGGCTGAAGCAGAAGTAACTGTAGACAAAAGTGAAGAAGAATAGACCTTCGTCCTTTGTAGCAAAAAAAGAGCCTTGAACAAATTGTTCAAGGCTCTTTTTTTATGACAGCTTGTAAGCTCAAT
>CACVAQ010000343.1 GCA_902727865.1 uncultured Aureispira sp.
TATATTAGTTTGATTATCAACAAGATAACCTTGAATTATTGATTTAACTAAATTATTGATAATCAAACTAATATGAAATGGTTTTTATGTTTTTTGGTAAAAAAACTAAAAATCCCACGAAGTATTAAAATAGGGAATGGTCATCTTATTTTTTTACTGTTCCTAGGCAACAGTTCGTCCCGTTTTTTTTTACAAAAAGAGTTGAGTAGAGAAAAATTATTGTATAAAACATTTTTTATGAAGACAAGTTATCTATTATTGCTAACTTCTATGATTGCGTACGCATTAATAGGCTACACAATACCAAGAACTTCATTTGAGCCTTTTGCAATTCTGTACCTACTTTTATTTGGACTCTATTTTTATTGGTGTTATCGAGCAGAGACCTTTTTTAAGAAGGTCAATTGGAAGCTTTTTTTAGGAGCAGCGATTTTGCTGAGAGCCGTCTTTTTGGTCGCTATACCAGAACTTTCGGACGATTTTTGGCGCTATCTCTGGGACGGTAGATTGCTGAGTCTTGGTGTAAATCCTTATGAACATATCCCTTCGGACTTGCTAGACACAGCGCTTTACCAACAAGCGCATTTGGAGCAGTTATACGAGCATCTCAATTCACCTAAATTTCATTCGGTTTACCCACCAGTAGCACAGTTGTTTTTTGCCAGCACTACGTTCTTTTTTATGGATAATGTATTGGCTAGTGTGGTGGTTTTTCATCTGCTTGTGTTGTGCTTAGAATTAGGCACGATTCTATTGTTAATAAAGCTATTGGAGCACTTAAAACAACCGATTTATTTCGCTTTTTTTTATGCCTTTAATCCATTGATAATTTTAGAATTATCGGGGAATTTACATACAGAAAGCTTTTTTATTTTCTTCCTAACCTTAGCTTTATACACTTTTGTAAAACAGCAACACACTACATCTGCATTGGCTTTTTCAATGGCCGTAGGAGCGAAGCTGTTGCCGCTTATGTTTATGCCCTTAATATTGCACCGTCTTTGGTTCAAGAAAGGAATGGGGTATTGTATTTTGGTTGGTTTGGTAAACATTGGCCTATTTGCCCTCTTCTTTGACCTTGAATTGATTCAGGAAATTAGAGCAAGTTTAGCTTTGTATTTTGGGCACTTTGAATTTAATGCTAGCATTTATTACCTAACGAGATATTGGCTCATTAATGAATATTGGAGAATTTGGGACTACCACGAATACTTTATGGATTGCCGTATAATAGAGCGCTTTTTTAAATTGGACTTGTATGCTCTTTTGCACAAAATATTACCAATTATAGATTTGATTTTAATTCTATATTTTTCTTTGAAAAAGAACATAAGGCATTCCGAAAAAGCCTTCTTGGCTTCTTTTCTAGCCATTTATTCCGTGCACTCTTTTTTAGCAACCACCTTACATCCTTGGTATATTGCTATCCTCGTTTTGTTTGCCGTATTAAGCCCTTATCGTCTTTATGTTTTGTTGTGGACGGCTTTGATTGGCTTCACATACATTAGTTATCAAAGCTCGCCTGTTGTCGAAAACGCTTGGGTCATTGGACTAGAATATTGGCTAGTATTTGGAGTGTTGACATGGGAAGTCTATCAACAAAAAAAGAAAAAAAAGACGAGGCAGCTAAAGGCTTCTACGAAAGATTAAGGATAGAATCGCTTAAAAAAGAAGGTTCTTTGACAATTTTTGCCAAATATTTAAATAACAGATAGCTCTTAGCTGATTTTTAGATTTTAGATACTAGATTTTAGATCGTGCAGCCCTGTTGGTGTCAAACACCAAGCCTGCTCGTTCGCCCTGCTCATGCTATTAGACTAAGTTGTTGATAATCAACTTTTAGTCTAATATCTAAAATCTAAGAGCGAAGCGATCTAATGTCTGAAAAATTTAATTCCAAAGCTTACTTTTTCTTATTAATGCAAAAATTGTCAAAGAACCAAAAAGAAGCTTGATTGCGCTTGATTTTTAAAACGATTTCCAAAGCGATTTTCCATTGTAAGAATCCAATATTTGCAAAGACTTCCCTTTGGTTTCGTACGCTTCTAGGATGATTTTTCCTTCATAGGCAGCCAACCAAACGGTCTTAGAATAAGCACTCGTAGCGTCCTTGCCAAAGGCAGTGACATCGACTTCCCATTGTAAGGTTTGAGTGGATAAGTCGATAGCGAATAAGCGCGCCTCTGGCGATCTATTGTTGTAGGCAACTAAAAAAAGCGTAGTCCCTAAAACCAAGGTTTCGAGCTGTGTACTTCGCTTAAAAAAAGGATTTTTGTACTCAAAATCCATATTAATATACGTCACATTAATACTGCTACTGAGGCGCTTCAGTTGAACAAAACCATGTAAATCTAGATCCGTTCGGGCATCTCTGATAACTCCTACCGAAGAGAAGTCAAACTTAGAAAGCCTTCCATCTAAGGTATTTAAAACAACTGTTTTGGGAATTCGATCGACATAAGAGGCAAAAACAATATGATTTGTTGTGTGCATCAGATAATCCAAATAAGGGAGGTGGTAGGTGAAATCATTATGCTGAACAAATTCACTGTGTGTAATTTCTACCCCAAATAACTCTTTGCCCCTTTGGTCATACTTGTACACTCGGTAGCCCTTGGCTGCTTCGAGTGTTTTGAGGCAAACAATGCCATTAATGGCTTCCAATAGTAAGCAGCCTCCTTCTATAGCTAGTCCTTCCTCTTTGTTGGGAAGTGTTCTAGTTTTTTGTGTGGCTAGGTTTTTTAATAATAAACTATGATCTGCCAACACTTTGAATACCACTCCTTGATGCACTAATTGCTCTGCCGCCAATCCTTTGTAACGACCCGCATATTTACTCTTGGTTTTGAAAGATTCGGAGACGTCCTTTTGTGCATTGGAGTATTGTAGTGTCTCTAAATTAAAAAAATTATGATCAAAAGGGTAGCGTTGTACGAGGGCTTTTTCTGCTGTATTTTGTGCAAAAAGGGACGTTGTAAAAAACACAAATAAAAAAAATAGGTTGCTAGTTTGGCTCATGTTGCTTATAATTCAATTAACAATTCTGGACGGTATTCAAAGTGCATGGTATCGTAATGGTACCATTTTCCACCCCAAATAAAACCCTGTGCTTCAAAAATTTGTACAATTTTTAGCGGAATCCTATTTTTATAAATAATAGGGCGCTTTCCCTCCTCCGTTTTGTCGCTTACTGCCCAACGCCAATAATTAGAGTATTTGACATTAAGGTCTATTGTCATCCCAAAACTATGCATACTCAAACGCTCTGTGCCTGCAATTTTTCGCCAATTGAAGGTGCCTCCAACCGTTTCAACATATTTTTTTAGCGCAGAATCTTTCGCAAGCTCCTTGGCAATTTGGATTAACTTTTGGTCAATGGAATTGATTTGAGTAACCAATAATTTAGAACCTAAAAAGTCAATTTCAACCAAATTTTTTCGAACGGCTTCTTTGTTCTCACCATACATTTTTAAGAAAAAATCCTCTACTCGAATGCGCCCAGGGTCATTGTTTAGGCTAGGAATAGGATAATCGACACCTTTGGGATAAGGCATAAACAGTTGATCCTCTAGATCAGGTTGGTTGAGCAGCATTTGAAAGGTTTTTTCTCCCTTCTTAATCGAATCTTGATAAACTAAGCTGTCGCCATTGGGCCAAATTAAGGCATTGGTACTAGCGTTGAAATGCTGTTCAGGATAAGCTACAATTAATTTTTGCAAACCAATAGGAATCAATGCCCTTGGTTTTGGGGCAGGCGTACTATCTATTTTATTTTTAAGAATGTTCGCAGAATAACTTAGCGATGATTCTGGAGAATTGCAAGTAAAAAAAAGACTTAATCCGATACTCCATAAAATATAAGTGTGTAGATATAATTTCATAGCTCAAAATACAAAATCTATAGAACTTAAAATCATTACTCCGTTGAAAAATCGTATTAGTTTGATTATCAGTAAGATGAGTTTTTAGTTGCCAAAGTGTTAAAAAGCTGATAATTAAACTAATGCAAGATGCTTTTTTACGTTTTTCATAGAA
>CACVAQ010000344.1:0-5730 GCA_902727865.1 uncultured Aureispira sp.
TGCGCAATATTACTCAAGACCCAAGAAAAATCACCCAAATTTGTCTTCGTCCCACAATAGCCACAGACCGACGTATCGCTCATCTGATCGGCAGGCGCACCACAGTTCGGGCATTGCGTTGTATCAAATGCACTTTCAGGTTTTTCCACGCCAATTTTTCGAATAAAGGTCCAATATTCAGTAAACGATCTAGGTTTTTGTTTGTTGCCACCAATCAAGCGCCCATTATTATCTTCCGTATAATCAATAGCAGAAGCAAAGACACGAACCGTAATAGATTCATAATTATTGTCCATCGTAATCCGAGCAGGTTCAATATGCTCTAGCGTGATGTTTTCTAAGCGATTGAAATACCCTTTTTCTTGATATAAATGAATCCAAAAGGCATTGGCTTCGTAAAGGCGATCACTCAACAAGTGGCGAACCGATTTCCAATCGTCTCGATCCGACCAAGCCTTATACATGGTTTGATAAGTCGTCTCAACGACCTTCTCCATAAAAGTCCCCCAATAAGCCGCAGGATCTTCCAACTGATGCAATGCAATAAACTGAGCGCCTTTTTCTTTCAAATAGGGATCAATAATCGTTGGCGCATTCGTACCCACTTCTGGGGCATAGGTTCCAAGCGTGTCTGCTCTGTAATGTTGGTGTTCTTGTAGGATAATTTTATCCAACATCCAGTTCATTTCCCCTGCTTCGATTAAGGTATTACAACTGCCACAAACGCCCGCATCATTAAAGTCATTGGGCGCACCACAATTGGGGCAAGCCAAATCACGCAAGCCTTCAGGGCTGGTCGACATCGTTTTTATATTTCGAACCAATACCCAACGTTCCTTTAAAATATGGCGGTAATTTTTATCGTTTTGTAAGGTCGAATAATTGGATTGAAAATCAACAATGATTTTGATTTGCTCGTCCATGATGACAATATCCGAAATTTGCATATTCGCTACAACAACTTCCGTTCTTGGGCTTGTTTTCGCCATGTCCGAGCGCATGAACAATTTAATGTTATCAGACAAAAAAGGTAAAATACTACGAATCGTAGGCGTATTAATAGTCGTATAAAACTTATGATAAAGAGAATGAGAAAAATCTAAGAATAGAATCTCCGAAAATGCAGGATCTCTAAGAATCAACGCATCAATTTTTTGTTGTTTGGCTTGGTTCGCCAGTTGGTTTTGTTGGAAATGATAGGCATCCATGCCCGAACTTTGGACATGATTATGCACTGGATCATCCCCTCCTTGATGTCTGAGGTGGTACCAAATAACGGAGACAATGATGCTAAGAATCAAAATGATTTGTACAAAAGGAGGCAGGAATAAGAAAATTCGAAAAAATAGTTCGAATAAAACAGCAGCACCGCCATTTCCACCACCACTGCCGCCAGAAGAGGAGCCGCCACTATAGGAATGCCCCCCACCAGGGCGAGCATTCGCCACTTCTGGAAAGAAGAGGGCGACACTAACAACGGTTAGTAAAACTAAAAAAATAAAATATTTCGAAGACACTAATTTAGGGAGCCGCATGAAGTTTGGGTTTAAAGTTTTACCTGTAGGTGATTCGGTAATTCGTTGATGTCGTTGGGCTGAACAGGTAAATGCCCTTCAAAGACAGGAATACTGGCGTTTATTTTTGCCAATAAAGCTTCTGGTGGATCGGGGGTGTTGAAAATTTCACTAAACTGAAATTGTAACTGATCCAATTCGTCGATGGTCAAGGTTACGTCAACGCCAATATCCCACAATAGAACCGCTTGGCGTTCAAAAGTAGAAATAAACAAGAGCACGCCTGTATGTTGAGATGTTCTATGAATGTGTGCTTTTTGAAAAATAGCTCTAGCCATAATCTCAGCTTGTCGACGCATCCGTTTCTTGTTGAGCAAGGCATATTTGAGTTTTGGAACTCTTTTTATAATCCCAATCCCTAAGGAAAAGAAAAGTAGCGTACCAAACAAAATAGCATAGATGTGTATGATGGCAGGCACCATAAATTTAACCACTAAAGCAATAAAAGCCAAGAAAATGCCTCCCCACAGTTCAATATCTCGATAGTTGTCGCATTCTGGATAAATAACGGTGACGAGTTCGACACTGCTTTTAGATTCCAATGCTTGAATGGTAGCGTCTAATTTTTCTTGGTATTCTGAGTCAAAAAAAGCATTCATAGATAAGGTCTTAAAACAAGGGTTAACGTAAATTATTGATCCAAAGCCTGTTTGAGATCGGCAATTAAATCTTCAACATCTTCTATCCCAAGACTTAGACGAATCAAAGAATCGGATAAGCCAAGAGCTAGGCGTTCGGCACGAGAAATCGAAGCATGGGTCATCGAAGCAGGATGTCCAATCAAGGATTCTACGCCTCCTAGAGATTCTGCTAAACTAAAATAATGCGTTTTTTCCAAAACCTTGGCTGCGGCTTCCCTTGTGTCTTCTTTTAAGGTAAACGAAATCATCCCTCCAAAATCACGCATTTGACGTTTTGCAATTGCATGCCCTTTGTGGGACTCAAAACCTGGATAATAAATGTCTTTAACCTTTGGATGATCTTTTAAGAAATGAGCAATTGCACGAGCATTATCACAAGCCCGCTGAACCCGTAAATGCAAGGTTTTGATGCCTCGTAACAACAAAAAACAATCTTGAGGACCAGGAACGGCCCCTGCGGCATTTTGTATGAACGCCAACTCTTCGGCAAAGGCCTCGTCTTTACAAATCAAAGCACCGTGGACGACATCGGAATGCCCGCCAATATATTTGGTCGCAGAGTGCATCACAACATCAGCGCCTAAATCTATAGGGGTTTGCAAGTAAGGAGAAGCAAAGGTATTGTCGACACAAGTGCGGATGTTATGTTTTTTAGCAATCGCACAAACGGCTTCAAGGTCAATAATATTTAACATTGGATTGGTTGGTGTTTCGATCCAAATCAATTTTGTGTTTTTATTAAGGTATTGTTCGATCGCAGCAGGCTCATCCATGCCAATAAAATGCGTTTTGATTCCAAAACGGCCAAAAATTTTAGTAAATAAACGATGCGTTCCTCCATACAAATCATTGGTAGAGATGATTTCGTCACCAGGGTTTAGCGTTTGCAACAAGGCATTGATGGCGGCTAAACCGCTACCAAAACACAAGGCTCTAGCTCCATTTTCTAAGGCGGCTAAATTGGCTTCCAATGCAGCACGGGTTGGGTTTTGACTACGAGCGTAGGCAAACCCTTTGTGTTTGCCTAGCGATTCTTGTACATAAGTAGAGGTTTGAAAAATAGGAGTCATGATAGCTCCTGTAGATGGATCAGGCTCAATACCTGCATGGATAACTTTTGTTCCAAATTTCATGCTTATGGTTATAATTTTTAGGAGGTAGTAAGAACATTTCTTAAAAAAGGGGCAGGTATACTTGATTGAATAATCCGTCCGGTCAATCTTTACTTAAGGAAGTAGATGCCAACCGAACGGATGCTCCAAAAGGCTCGAAAGATGCTACTCTTCGACTACTTTTTTGTACAAATGAGCAATAAAACCATTGCGCATTCTAGGTTCAATCCAAGTTGACTTAGGCGGCAAGGTATCTTGTTCGTCTGAAATTTTGATCAAATCCTCTAAGGCAACAGGATACAAATTGAAACCAATTTTACCTTTGCCTTCTCTTACCTTACGTTCTAAACTAAAAGCACCTTTAGGGCCTTCTACATATTTAATGTCAGGTTCTGTTCGAACATCTTCAATTTGTAAAATGCCCTCCAATACGAATTTATTCAAAAAGTAAACATCTAAGGTTTCTTTTGTTGGCGTATTCGGTAGGGGGCAATAGGTCTTTTTTAGAGACAATTTGTACCATTGATCCGCTAAGTACATACCCATTTCATGTTTTGAAATAGGCGTGTAATTTTTTTCAAGGGGTTTAATGTTATAATAAGTACCCAGTTGTTCCAAAAAGCCTTTCTCGGACAGTGCGCCAAGGTCTGCAATAATTCGGTTGTAGTTGTGTATTTCTACTTCTGAGGCAGGGAAATAAGCCACCAACATGAAGTTAAACTGTGTTTTGGTAGTCGTTAATTCATTCGTTTTTAAGTAGCGCTTGTAGAGTAGTTCCGATGTTTTGGCTCGATGATGCCCGTCGCAAATATAAGATTCCTTGACATGACGGTCAAATGCTTTTGTTAATACTTCAATACGTGTCGGATCATCTATTCGCCAAAAAATATGTTCCTCATCTTGAAATGGAATGTGAAAAGAAGGCGGTGTAGAAGTAGTAAGTCTGTTGATGAGTGCGTCTATTTCTAAGACATTGGGGTAGGTCAATAAAATTGGCTTGATGAGCGCTTGACGTTCTTCCAAAAGGCGCATCATTTTAGCTTCCTTTGCCGCTAAGGTATTCTCATGTTTCTTAATCTCGCCATTGATGTAATCGAGTACATTTGTACAAGCCAAAAGACCTGTATGGCTGCGATGTGGTCGTTTGATACGGTAAATATATAAGGCCTTTTTTTTGTTCTGACAATAAATGCCGTCACTTAAATACATTGAAAATTTACGTTTGGCAGAACCAAAAAAGTCATCGAAGGAAATAATGTCACTCAAATCTGGTAGTGCCGCTCGGAATGGTGAAATTTTCGCCATTGGTCTATTTTATTTTAAGAAGTCTTTAAATTAATACTCTGTTGATTTGTTCACTATGTTTGTTCCCTTGCTTTGCTCGTGCCCACCCTCTGTTCGGTTTAGGAGCGCTTTGCTTAGTTCGGGTTTTCAACGGAGTAATGTAAATATGCTGTCTGTATAAATTGCACGCCATATGGGGGGTAATCCTCGAAGATAGAGAAATCTATACAAAACTGTTTAGAAAATTGTCAATGGATTTTAAATTATAATCGAAGCACCGTTTATTTGGCGATATCCTTGTAAAGTTAAAATAACCCTATTCCTTTTTTTTTCGCTCCCTAAGCTATTTTTTGAATGCATTGATAGATTGAGTTTATCTAAATGCGACTTTGTAGAAGTAGCATAAATCATTACACATGTTAGGAGAAAAGAGTTTTAGCAATCAATCTCAATGGAATATTCTTTGGCGCACTATTTGTTTTTAAAGCATTAAACTTTATTCCCAAAAGGTTCTTAAAATGCTTTATGTCAAAATTTATTTTCATACTATTCTTACTCACTATCTCGCTTAGAATAGAAGCGCTACCTGCTTATTCTGTCACAAAAATACAGCAAGGAGAATTACTAAATAAAGCGAAAGCATCAACGTTAGAAAATTTTTTTGAAAGTTGGATGGATCGCAATGCCAAAAAGGCAATGCTAGGATCTTGGATTGTCTTGTATCAAAATGAAGAATCTTTATACTGGGGCTGGACTACTTTTGAAAATATGGTTAGTGCAAATCCAACTGTTAAAGAATTTTTTAAAACGCCTATGAGGGATATTCAAACTAAGTTTCCGAATTACGAAGCGGTACATGGAAATAGTATTCGAGAAAAATTAGAAGCCGTCATTAAGAAATCTATTCCTCAAAAAGTTACGGTAACGGTTCTGTTAGGTTTTAAAGTACAGTTGATCGACGAAACCTTGGTCATTCAAACTCCTTGCACTATAAAAGCCCCTGGTGAAGACAGCGAGAAAGCGAAATATAATGTTATTCTGCATAGAGACAGCTTGGATTTGATTAAATTGGAGCCTTTGTAGTTTTTTGTATTAAAAAAGGAGTGAAGGTAGGATTGG
>CACVAQ010000344.1:5830-7534 GCA_902727865.1 uncultured Aureispira sp.
TGGTCGTCATGTATAAAATAGACGGCATCTAAAATAAATTTCCAATTTTTAGAATTAGCAGGTGTCGTATTGTTTGGAGGTAGATTCATAGGTTGATTCCAATTCATGCGGTTTTGCATATATTGAATCAAATCATAAGAAAAGTCATAGCCACTATAAGTATTGCCCAAATTGTCGCCAGTTTCGGTGAATTGACCACTACTATCTGTCTTAGAGATTAAATGAATATTTACACGAACTAGTTTTAATTCATTCGTAGAGCCAGCGTTGTTTTTAATTACTTTTGATCTAGTTTCTATCCATTCTGGTTCTTCATTAGTGATGCAAATCGGTGCATTCATCGTATTCTGGGCAACTATTTGTGCAAAACTGAGAAGTAAGACCCCAAAAGAAACTATAATGCATTTCATAATTTAATTACTTTAAATACCTGTGGTTTAGTTCCTGTTGAATTTAAAACTAAAAAATAAATCCCTTTAGGCTGTTTTTGTATAGAAATAGCCTTATTGGTGGGAAGGGGACCATCTTGTACTTTTTGACCATTTATATTAAAAAGGGCATAATTTGTTACTTTAGTTCCTTTGTCAGAAAGGACCAGATTAATGACATCAAAAGTAGGGTTTGGAAAGATACTGATCTCAGATACGGCCTTAGTAACTGGTATTTTTTCTAGGGGAGTTAAGGCAAAGTGACAACTGTTGGAGGAAGGCATCTGAAAGGTGATCGAACCTCTCAAATCATCTGAATAACAATTTAATTTAAGGGGTAAATTTGTCGCACCATGCGTGCCATAACAATTGTTATTGATCGGTATGGGATAAGGGGCTCTTAAAGAGCCTATATTTTTGATAATGGTTTGCCCAATTGTCCAATTATTGTTATCTGTTCCATGAATAGTTTCAAAAATAAATCCATCATAGGTTTGATTTTTAATACTATCAATGGTAAACAAATCGGTCGAAGGAAGTGTTGTTCCATGACAGGGATAGTCATTGTTTTCTGTGATGATCCATGAATGTCCTACACTGCTATTAAAATTATAGAGAAAGGAAAAAGCCCCATTGTGCCATCTGAAAATAGAATCATTACGCATTGCATAGTATTCGTATCCAGCAGCTTGCTCGCTCCAAGCATAATTAGGTAAGGGGCCAGGACCAACCACTGTAATGTTAGAAACGGCCAAAACTTTGCTTGTTTGGTGGGCTAAAATAGTATCTTTTAGGTAGGCTAATTTGATGTAATCTTGGCTGAAAAAACCAACTTTTTGATAGAGCCAAGTTGCTCCACTAGGACACCAAGGATGATTGTCTACTTGTGCAAGCCCCGAATAGCTATGAATCAAAAGAACAAGTCCAAACAAATATGCCTTCATTATTTTAAATTTTTAATTTCTTCTTTTAAAGCTTCAATTTCTTTTTGTTGTTGTTGGAGGGTGGCTAGCATGATAGGGATCAGTGCCATTTGATCTATAGATTTATGACCAGCAGCATCTGTTTTTACTAGGTCAGGAGCAACAGCCTCGAGTTCTTGTGCTAAAAAGCCATGACGAAGCTTATCTTTTTGATGATTCCATGTACTAGTGTCATTTTGTTCTGCAACTATTGTTTGTTTTTTTGTTTCTGTTAAATCTTGGACATCTAAGTTAGAGTAGTCATTCGGTAACCGATCTAGTACCAAGTGATAAGAGTAAGGGTGGATACTAGT
>CACVAQ010000344.1:7634-16166 GCA_902727865.1 uncultured Aureispira sp.
TTGTGCATTGATGTTGGAAATAAAGAGTAGAGAAAAAGAAACTTTTCATCTAATTTTTTTGGGAGGAATAGTACTGGAAATTATATGTATACTGCAATATATAAATATATTTTTTTTTTATAACAAATATCAACAAACATTTTTTTAAAACGCAAAAAAAAATAGCTATCTTTCAACGTCGTTTAGACAGGTTTTTATTTAAGATAAAAGACAATTAAAAATAACAGATTATGTTTCGACTTTTTGGGAATTGGAATACTTATTCAACCAAAGAAATTAAAGAAGGTAAGCACCTAGATAAGGCAAAAAAAATAGATTGTGCCGCTTTTTTTGACAAAAGCACGTTCAAGCGCTTAAGTGAATGGACTATCTTTTGGGTAGACGAAACCTATGTGTATTGGGGCAAAGCAACTCAGGAACAAGTAGATAAACATTGTTTTTTTAAGACCAGTAGAAAAGCCATTGAGCAAAATTTTGCAGCCTTAGATGTCAATAAGAAAAAGCTATTTTTAGAAATATTAAAAGAATATGTCAGTGAATTTCTAGATGGGATTGATGGTTGTATTTCAACGATAGAATCTGCTGCGTATGGAACCGTAATCATAGCAGATGATACCAATTTTAAAATTGAACTTAAAGTCAACTTAAGAGTTCGAACAACTAGTTTGGAGCCTATAGAGCGAGCGGAAAAAGCCCTGTTTGAGCTTTTAGTCCATCCACATACCTTTGATTTGATAAAAATAGAACGTCTCGACTAAGCGAGAAGGCAATCACCTGTTTGATCCAACGAACGTCCTATCGTAATCGTTTTGTTGGGTAAATCGGTGCAGTGAAACACAAAAAATAAGATGACTTTCCAACGAAAGACGTATCTTCAGCGTCCATTATTGGAAAAAGATTCGGAGCAGTCTACGCCCTATTTTTAAGCGCTTAGAACCGCTCCTCAATAGCTCAAAAAAGAACAATATGCGACCGATCCAAATGGTAGATTTAAAAGCACAGTATCAAAGTATTAAAAAGACCGTCGATACTGCCATTTTGGACTGTATAGAGTCTGGTGCTTTTATTAATGGACCACAAGTGAAAAACTTTAAAGCACATTTAGAAGATTACCTTGCGGTTGATACTGTGATTCCTTGTGCCAATGGAACCGATGCCCTACAAATTGCCTTAATGGGCTTGGGTTTGCAACCTGGGGATGAAGTTATTGTGCCTACGTTTACTTATGTCGCAACGGCAGAAGTCATTGGTCTGTTGCAATTAACGCCTGTTATGGTGGACGTAGATCCTGATACCTTTAATGTTACGGCTGCCTTGATCGAACCTTTAATTACCAATAAAACCAAAGCAATTGTTCCTGTTCATTTGTTTGGACAAAGTGCCGATATGGAGCCAATTCTAGCGCTAGCTAAGAAACACAAGCTCTATGTGGTCGAAGACAATGCACAAGCGATTGGTGCCGATTATACATTTTCTGATGGCCGAGTAGAAAAGACAGGGACGTTAGGAGACATCGGAACAACCTCTTTTTATCCATCCAAAAATTTAGGAGCTTATGGGGATGGTGGCGCTATTTTTACGCAAAATGAAGGACTCGGAAAGCACCTTCAAATGATTGCAAGTCATGGACAGAACAAGCGGTATTATCATCAATGTATTGGGGTGAATTCTCGTTTAGATTCTATTCAAGCAGCGGTGTTGGACATTAAATTAGTCCAATTAGATGCCTATGCCGCAGCAAGACAGGCCGTAGCGGCTGTTTACGATCAAGCTTTTGAGTCGATCGAAGGCGTACAAACGCCTGTGCGGCAACACAATTCTACACACGTGTTTCATCAATATACGCTAAAAGTACCCGCAGATAAGCGAGCAGCTTTACAAGTCTATTTGAAAGGAAAGGGCATTCCGTCAATGATTTACTATCCAGTTCCTCTAAACGAGCAAGAAGCCTTTAAAGGTATTATTGATACGTCTAAGCGCTCTTTTCCTGTTACCGAACAGCTTTGTCAAGAAGTGTTATCCTTGCCGATTCATACCGAGATGGATGCGGAGCAGTTGGCGTTTATTACAACAACTTTTTGTGCTTTTTTTGAATAAAATAGGGGATGAATACGAATCAATCGACTTGTTAATAAAGAACATTCACTCATCGTATAATTGAACCATATATGAACTATATAAGTCCTTTATTACTTGCTTTGGCAGCAGTCTTTTGTTTAACCGCTTGCCAAGAAGAAGCGGTAGATTGTACGCCAACTAAATCACTCGATTCTTCAAGAGGTGCTTGTGGCGAAACCTTAACGCCTGCTTCGGCTTATTCCGAATCGCTTAATGGAACGACTCGAACCATTACCGCAAATAGTATCCCGAATCACTTGGTCGGTTTATTTGGTGGTGGGCAAGGCTCGTTGAATCCCAATGCGATTACGGCACAAAATGAAAGTTATGACATCACGACCAACCCAACAGTGGCCGCCTCAAAAACAGAATTATTAGGGAGTACAGGTCCCGTTGCTTCTTTTGGTGTATTGATGAATGGCGTAGAATTAGACCCTGTTGCTGCGGAGCCTTGGCCACACGAAGGCATGATGGCGGCTAATGTAAACTGGACTTGGAATTATGAAGCACTCAATGTAAACCTAGGTTTGGATTGTAATAGCGCACATGTTCAACCCACTGGGAAATATCATTATCATGGTACGCCTCAATTGTATTTGGATGCCTTAAATGTTACTGGAACAAGAATGGTACAAGTTGGCTGGGCAGCAGATGGATTTCCTATTTATTATAAATATGGTTATTCAGATGCTCAAGATAGCAACTCTACTGTTGTGGCTTTGACTTCTAGTTATCAATTGAAATCGGGGGAGCGTCCTGGGGATGGAACCGATGGACCTTGTGGTACTTATAATGGAATTTATTCAAACGATTATGAGTATGTCTCTACTTTGGGTCTGTTAGATGCGTGTAATGGCCGAACAGGCGTAACACCTGAGTTTCCTGGAGGAACTTATTATTACGTCATTACTGATGAGTTTCCTTCGATTCCTAGATGTTTGGTTGGAACGCCTTCTACGGATTTTAATTTAAGGTAATATGAAGGCTCTTTTTTTGATAATGAGCATGAGCATAATTAGTTGGACTAGTTATGCCCATGCTCCCAATGAAGCTTTTTTTGAATTTTTTGAATCGAACAACGAGCTATTGATTAAAGCCGAATTTCCTTGGACAATTCGGGAAGTTTTGTTGGCTGCCCGCCCTCAACTTAAGAATGCGCAAACGAAAGAAGACATGACGGCAGGTTTGTTGTCTTATCTTCAAGAGCATTTAGAGTTGCGGAATGCACAAAATCAGCAGATTCTAATAAAAAGTATCAAAGCGGCTCCCAATACCAATGGGCATAGTCATGGAAGTGTTTATATGTTGTTATTGGGCAAAAATCAATGGATCAGCTCTATTAAAAATACTTGTATGTTTGAAGCCTATTCGGATCAGACGAACTTTCATAGTATTGAAGTAGCGAATGCTTCAACGCTAAAGTTTGTGACGAATAAAGAACGTGCAACTTATACGATTAAGACGAATTTGGCTGAATCTGTGACAGAGCAGCGTTCCAAAACCTATATTTTGATCGGTCTTGCGATTCTTTTTTGCTTGATAATACTTGTGCTTTGGGCAAAAAGAAAGGGATCGTTAGCCTTACTTTAACTTAGGATTATTGGCATGGCGATCTTTATCTCGAATGGTTCGTTTATCCATGATTTTTTGTAGCGAAGCACCTAAATCGACTTCTGCTTGATTGGCCAAACAAAGCAAGACAAATAACACGTCTCCCATTTCTTCTGCCAAGTCCTCTTTTGCAGACGCTTCTTTCTCTTTGCTCTTGAAGGACTGTTCGCCATAGATTCGAGCCATCAAGCGAGCAACTTCGCCTACTTCTTCCATCAAAATAGCGGTATTGGTTAGTTCTCCGTAATAACGAACACCGATTGTTTTGACCCAATGGTCCACTTTTTCTTGTGCTTCTTGTATTGTCATTGTAATAATTTAGCTTTGTTGTTTTTTGAAAATGAGCTTGGATGTATGTTTTTTTGAGGCGTGGATTCAATACTTGAAAGCGTGGGCTTAACAGGAGGAGACTTTTTTGCATGGACTTTTTGAAAATCAAAAATATGGGTTAGCAAGGCAGACAAAATCCCCAGCGCAATCGCTCTATACCGAGCAATTGTACCAATATTAGAAACTAAAAGCCCTACCAATAGAAGATTGGTGATCGAATAAGCAACAATAAAATGAATTAAGGGATTGGGCGACTTAATAGCTTCTTTTTTTAAACTTAAAGAAGTAACAATTAGGACTAAGAACGATAAGATTTCAAAACTTGCCAATACCTGCAAAAAATCCTTGCATTCCCACAAAAATGGTCTTCCTAGAACATTAACAAAAGCTACTGGAACCATGCGAACCATACTTCCTAAGGTCGGACTTAAAGGCGCTACATCTGGAATAGAAGAGCCTCCTGTTTCGGCTAAAAATGCTGTTTGTTGCTGAACTAAAATATCAAATACCGCAATGCCAAATATGAATTGTACCACAATAAAAACAGCCCCTATAAATAGGCTGTAGACCATCAAATAAGTTGCCCAAATTCGTTTCGAATAATACAAGGTACTTAGATAGGCTAAGGTGGCAGGAAGCAACAGCACCAGTAAATAGTGGCGTATGATGCCAATAATAAAAATTGCAGTGCAAAGCTTTAGGACTGTTTTGATGGATTGTTTTTGTTGTTGAAGCTCTAATAAACTCAATAAAAATAAACTCAAACCAAAATAAACATAGACATCTTTATGCAAACCAGCCGTCCAAAAGGTAAGAGAAGGCAAGAAAAAGCAACAGAGAATTAAAGCCGTTTTGGGCAAGTCCAGTATTTGTCGAAAGACAGTGTAAAAATTTAAGCTTGCAAACAAGCCAAGAAGTGCAATAAAAAAGATGTGTAGGTGGTAGTGCCCAAAGGTCAGTGGATACAAAATAGCATGTATGTGGACCAAACTATAAGTGCCCAAATCTTTCCAAAAAAGGGCCGAACTAGGGTAGGTGAAGACGCTTGCATTCGGAACGATCACATCCCAGCCGAGTAAAGAACCAAGGTAATAATTGGGATGAGATAAAAAAGTGCTTCCTAATAAGCTGCTTTCCTCCAAATACATAAACGTATCGCCTCCTTGAAAATAGTTGTAATGGATAAGCCCATAGACTAGTCCTACTATTATTTTTGAAAGAAAAATAAAGCATACAAAATTGCGGGATAGGCCAGGTGTATTAAGGGTCTTGGTGGATTTTACCCACCAACCAAAAGCCATAATGTAGATAACAAGCAACAAATAACTCATATTTACCAATTGGGGTTAATATATTAATATCAGTTCAGTCGTCCATAGAACTCGTTGCACAAGGTTCGTCGTTACGTAGGTTGCGAGAATTTAGGTGCCCTTGGTTTCGTACAGACTATTACAGTTATGCCTTATGGGGATTTAATTTTTTGTATAAATATGGGAAATTGATTTTATACACAAAAAAAACTTAACTGATTCATAAAATAGTCTGCCATAAATCTTATAAATTTGATAAGTAGTAAATTGCATTTTTGGTGCAGTTTGTTATCAAAGCGATATAAGGTGCTTTTTTATTTAATGCGTAAAAAAAACAAGGGCTTACTATCATCGTAGATGAATAGTCAATGCTAAAGCATAAGATATTTTAAAAAAAGATGGTAAAATTTATGTAAAATTTGTAGTATATAAGCTTCTTTATATAGTGAAAAATAAATAAATTTAATAATGCAAAGTACAAAGTAATCAAGTGAACCACAAATTAATATCTAGAAAATCTTAGTAAGAAAAACGCTTTGTTTTTAAAGAAGTAATCCTTTCTTGTACTGCTCTAACGCTGAATTTGTGTTTTTAATATTTACTTTTTGGAGTTTTTGCCTTTTAATAATGGAACAAAGCGAAAATTATTCAAAATTTCTTCTTGATAAGTACTTTTATTTAAACGGGTTATTTTTAGCATTTTTTGATGCGAGTCATCGCCAACAGGAATGACTAAAATGCCACCTATTTTGAGCTGTTTTTTTAGAGCAGGAGGTACTTCAGATGCACCAGCAGTTACTATGATTTTATCAAAAGGGGCAAACTCTCCCAAACCTTTGTACCCATCTCTAAAATAACTACGAATGCCTAATAAACCAAGGACTTCGAACATTTTTTTAGCTTTTTGGTGTAATAACTCATGGCGTTCAATGGTATATAAACGAACGCCTAATACTGCCAAGACAGCAGATTGGTAACCAGAACCAGTGCCAATTTCTAGAATTTTATCTCGTTTTTTGACTTGCAACAATTCGGTTTGGTAAGCAACCGTGTAGGGTTGAGAAATGGTCTGATGTTCATCAATAGGGAATGCTTTGTCTTCGTAGGCATGTTCCTCAAAGGCCTTGTCTAGAAAAAAGTGTCTTGGAATTGCTTGAATTGCACTCAGGACATTTTCGTCTCGAATTCCTTTTTCGTAAAGCTTTTCTGCCAAGCGTTTACGCATACCCTTATGTCTGTTACTGTCTTCCATGGATTGTGTTTGAATGGCTAAAATACAAAATAACAGAACTTTCAGATAGGCTTAACCAACAAATGACTAGAATAAATACTGTTTTTTTCCTAATTTGCTGAAAAAATTGATAAAATAAGAACTAGAAGGTTCCGTAAAACAAATTCAAGGCTTTCAATATAAAGCTGTTATTGGGGATTTGACCCCAGGACAAAAGGCATAA
Organism: uncultured Aureispira sp.; assembly: GCA_902727865.1. GTDB lineage: Bacteria > Bacteroidota > Bacteroidia > Chitinophagales > Saprospiraceae > Aureispira. Next base: position 14,458 of record CACVAQ010000344.1, read on the forward strand.
ATAGAGCAGGACCCTATTGCCGATGGAAGCATACTATTATAATAATAATATAAAGAAAATAGCACGATATGTGCTGAAAATTAAGCGAAAAATATGACAAAAATTAAATTTGGAACAGACGGTTGGAGAGCAATTATAGCAAAAGAATATACAGTAGATAATGTAAAACGTATTGCTACCGCAACCGCTTTGTGGGTCAAACAAAACGGAGGAACTAGCTTAGTCTTGGGATACGATTGTCGTTTTGGTGGTTTGATGTTTGCCGAAACAACGGCTCAAATCATGGGTTTCCACGGCATCAAAACTTATTTTGATAAAAATATTTCTACGACTCCAATGGTTTCTTTGGGGGTTGTTAGAAAAAAAGCAAAAATGGGTGTTGTGATTACGGCTAGTCATAATCCTGCATCGTATAATGGGTACAAATTGAAATCAGATTTAGGAGGGCCTTCTATTCCTAAGGATATCGATGCGGTTGAAGCCTTGATTCCTGATAATAATATTACGGACGAGCTGCCTTCTATGGAGCAAATGGAAAAAGATGGCTTGCTAGAATATGTCAACTTAGAAGATTTGTACATGGCAGAAGTGGAGTCTAAATTTGATTTAGAAACGATTCGCAACTCAGGCGTTATTTGTGCATACGATGCGATGTACGGAGCAGGACAAAATGTTGTGCGTAGAATCTTGCCTAGTGCCGTGCCTTTGCATTGTACAATCAATCCAAGTTTTAATGGTCAAGCGCCAGAACCAATCGACAAAAACCTACAAGAGTTGTCTCAATTAATCAAAGACAACAAACAGATTACTTGTGGTTTGGCAAACGATGGGGATGCAGACCGTATTGGAATGTATGACGAAGATGGAACGTTTGTTAATTCGCATCAAATTCTGTTGTTGATTGTACATTATTTACACAAGTACAAGAACATGACGGGTAAAGTAGTGGTTTCTTTTTCTGTAACGGACAAATTGAAAAAACTGTGTAAACTATATGGTTTAGAATATCAAGTGGTCAAGATTGGTTTCAAGCACGTTGCCGAAATTATGATTACTGAAAATGTACTCGTTGGTGGAGAAGAATCAGGTGGTATTGCTGCTGCGGGACATATTCCAGAGCGGGATGGTGCTTGGATTGGCTTGTTGGTCTTAGAATTTATGGCAAAAACAGGCAAGTCGATCAAGGAGTTGATGGAAGAAGTATACGCTTTGGTTGGTCACTTTGCGTTTGATAGAGATGATTTGCACATTTCTAACGATAAGAAATTGGCAATCATCGAAAATTGTAAAAACAACAAATACACGAAGTTCGGAGACTATACCGTACAACGTGTTGAAACATTGGATGGGTATAAATTCTACTTGTCAGAAGATAAATGGGTAATGATTCGCCCGTCAGGAACGGAACCTGTGTTGAGAGTTTATGCACAGGGACCTACGCAAGAGGAAGTAAGGAACATCTTAAGCGCAACGCATGCGACGCTAGGATAGAGGCTATAGGAACATAAAATTAGGGAAAAAGAGCGAACTCATTTGAGTTGGCTCTTTTCCTTTTTTATAGGATAATGGGAGTAGATTAAATTAGTTTGTTGTACACTGAAATTAAAAAAAATATATATATTGGGTTTCCCCACGAAGTTGCATTTAAATAATAAATAGAAATCCTTTGTCAATAAAAACGACAAAAAACATAAATATTATTTTAATAA
>CACVAQ010000344.1:16266-20099 GCA_902727865.1 uncultured Aureispira sp.
TAAACAACTCAATTTATGAAACAATTATTATTAGGAATAGCCCTACTATTTTGCTGCTATTCCAATGGATTTGGACAGTTTCAAATTCCCCCCAATGCTTCCTTTTATACTTTTTTGGATTCCTTTTATAATCATTATCAAAATGATAGTACAGAAGGAGGGCTGTACAACAACGTTCGGCGAGATCAACTGACTTGGGGACCTCGATTGGCTCCCTCAGGAAATATGCAACGAGCGAATAAAGCCATGTTGGATTATAGTAGAACGTACAGCACTTCTAACAGACCACTAACAACAACAAATTTAGTAACGGGCACCATTCCGATTGTTTTTCCTTCAACATATCCAGGCTTTCCATCTCCTTGGACAGAATTAGGTCCGACCAGTATCTACTTGGGAGGCAACGGCAGCGGAATAGGGCAAATGCACCGCCTAGCCTTTCATCCCAATTACAACGGCACAAGCAACCGAACCTTATACGCAGGTTCTCATTATGGAGGACTCTATCGAACGGATGATGCAGGGGCTAACTGGTTTAATTTTTACACCGACCGAGGTTTACCCATGACTTCTATTGGGGGTGTTGCTGTCTCAGCGAACCGAGTTTTTGTTTGTACAGGCAATGGAGACCACGGATACGCTGCATTTGGAATCAATGGATATTACGACCCTTTGAGAGGCTCCATCAATGGAGCCAATCCGATACATACACAAGGCGTTTACTATATTGAAGACAATGGTCTTTCGACAGCGTGGATTCCAATGAATGGCAGAACAACAATGATTAACGACAGTATCGCCATAGATTTGTTAACCGTCTTTGAGCAAGGGGGCACCATGCGAAATATTATTGTAAATCCTTTGGACGATCGAATTGTCTTAATTGCAACCAGTCAAGGTATTTTTAGAACTGAAAATAGAGGGATTACTTGGAGGCAAGTGCTGGTCGGACCACGTGGCCCCAACAACAATTTCATACTAGATACGGAATGGAAAGGATTGGAGTATCACCCTACAGATACAAATGTTGTCTATGCTAGTGGTAAGGATGTTTATAAGTCCATAGATGGTGGTCGGACTTGGCTGTCTATTTCTAACAACCAACTAAGGTTGCCGTTTAATATTGTTAGAATAAACATAGAAGTCAGCCCTGCGGCAAGCAATCATTTGTATGCTTATGCAGTAAGTGCAAACAAAGGACATGTCTATCTATACGATGGAACCAATTGGTATTTGCAAAACAGCCTTTCTAATGCAATTGATGCCACCCCAAGTAGAATAGGATTGGGGGTTTCTCCAGTCAATCCTAAAGTTGTATATGTGGCAGGAATCGCCAAAACTAGAAGTGGCACGAATGTTAGTATCGCAGGAGGTGTTCGCTTTGATATTGCCCATTTCGGCAGTATTCACGACGATATTCATGCCTTTGAATATTCTCCTAATACGGCAACAACGGAACTCTTTGCTGCCACGCATGGAGGCGTTAGTAAATCAGAGGGAACAGGTAGTAGCTTGTTCAGAAGCTTATACGAAGGTTTGGGCGTTGCTACGGTTTGGTCTTTTGATGATTTTGAAGGTGGTGATAGCCTTATTTCTTTGGCACAACAAGATGTTGGAACCAATGTGACGATTGACAAAGGAAATACTTGGGCGCAATTGCGTGGAGAAGATGGCTATGGTACTCGTATTGACAACCAAACAGGGGATATTTATATGCTAGGGAATGACCCTAATAAGTTGAGACGATTCGTTTTAGACCCCTATTCTTATGGCGGAACTAATTTTTCTGAAAGAGTAGATTTTCCTTTAGGTGGCGCACCAAGTACCTATCCTGCGGAAACACATCCTAAGAATGATTCTTTGTATTTTGGCTTATCGGAGCTGTACTTACGAAACAGTAACTTTAGTTTGGATTCTTTGATAGCGATTGATACGTTTGGAGGAAGATTGCCTAATGGTACTTTAGCTTCAGCGAGTAATTGCAATAATTTAAACTCTCCTGACCCAAACATTACTTGGATGATGTATTGGGATCAACCACACACTGGATCTATGCCTATACCACCTGGCATATGTATTGTAAGTAGTTATGTCACAATTCTTGAAAAATGGGAGAAAAAATCCCATTTGGAATCTTTTCAAACAGCACTTAGTGACCGTCGAATCCAAGAGCTTGCTTTTTCGGAAGATGCGAGCAATTATACCTACCTGGCTACTTTGGGTGATAATCGAGTTGGAGCTAGACGATCTGATTTTTATGTCAACAATGCGGATAGTATAGGTTGCGATACTTGTTTTGTCCTTAAAACGAATCACCTACCGATTGACAGTATCGCACAAGCCTTAACCTTTGATCCGAATCCCATTACAGGACTTGCCGTAGATCCATTGGATGGGCGACGAGTTTGGGCAAGTTTTTCTGGTTATAGTAAAGACATCAAGGTTTATTATTCGGACGATGCAGGCGATACTTGGACCAGTTACGATGATGGACCGCATAGTTTAGCAAATCTAAACGTTCCCATCAACAACATCGTTTACCAAAGAGGCACCAACGACCGACTATATATCGCAACAGATGTAGGCATCTACGTTCGAGAAGGTACGGGGAATTGGTTGCGTTATGGCGATGATTTTCCTAATGTACGGACCACAGAATTAAAAATTAATTACTGTTCGGGCAAGCTCCGTGCCGCAACCTTTGGGCGTGGTGTTTGGGAGGCGGATTTGCTGCCTTCCGAAACGTCGATGGAGTACCGTAGTTTCCGAACCATTACAGGAATTAAGCGTTGGAAAACGAATAAAAATATGGTCAGAGACCTCAAAGTCAAAGCAGGAGCGACTTTGATCTTGGAAAAAATGACCTTGAACATGCCGAAGGACGGCTTGATTGTCGTAGAACCTGGGGGTTTGTTGTTGGTCGATTCGTCTACAATTACCAATTTATGTGGAGAAACTTGGCAAGGCATACAAGTGTGGGGCAATTCCAATCTATCGCAAGTGGGAAACAATCAGGGACGAATTATAATGACTGCTTCGACACTAGCATATGCCAAAAATGCCATTAGTCCTTGGGAAGTAGGGAATTTTCCGAACCCTAGCACTGGAACAGGTGGAACTGGAGGGATTGTTGTCGCAGAAAATAGTACTTTTTTAAACAACTGGCGTTCTGTCGATTTTATGCGTTATGTTTCGCCTTCTGGAGCAAAAGAGCAAAGTCACTTCTACAATTGCATTTTTACGGTCAATGATGCTTATCGTTCTTTTAATGGCGATACGATTCCTTTTTTCTTAGGGCATGTCTCTATGTGGTCGGTTGGTGGAACGGCAATAAAAGGCTGTACGTTCAAAGATGAGCGCAGCAACAAAGCTGGGGATCTTGTGACAGGAGGAAGTTTTGGTCTGCAAGGTTTAGCAGCTAGTCCCAAAGTATCTAGAAGATCCTTTCCTGCCCAACGCACTCGCTTTGAAGGCTTAGAGCGTGCAATAGAACTTGGTGGCGGTAGAGGAACAAATTATACTACTGCGATTGACGAATGTACGTTTGTAGACAATGAACAAGCGGTCATTATTAGAGCGCACAACAATGCCCTGATTATTCGAGATAGTTTTGTTATTGGTGGTTTTGTCTCTGCCAATCCGAATGGCTATTTTGTAGAGGAATATGGCTTGGGGCTGGTCAATACCACTTCTTTTGCGGTCGAACAGAATTATTTTACGAGCAATACCAACGACCAAACGGTCGGCTCTTGGGTCGAGGCTTCGGGCAGTGGGGGCAATCGAATTCGTACGAATCAATATGAGAACTTGACTGGGGGGAACTTGGCACATGG
>CACVAQ010000345.1 GCA_902727865.1 uncultured Aureispira sp.
CTACAAAAACGGCGGGCAAATTTCGATAGGAATTCTTTTGTTTTTACGAATCGTTTTGAGAATATAAGACATACTAATGCCTGCAATGATATTATTATAATAACCACTCTGACCAGGACGGTTCGTTTTGATTTCCAATAACTTATTAAAACCATGCATGTAATAGGCAGCAACACGCAGTCGTTCTGTGAGGTGAAAAGCACATTCGCCACGGATGCCAAGCTGCATACTGGGGATTCTAATAAGCGGCAGATTACTACCTAAGACCGTATTGCTTTCTAAGCCAGCCGCTAGTTGTACTTGTTTACTGAGTTTAAAAACAAACATCAGCGGTACGTTTAAGCCGTGCAAATCCCAAAATTTGTCCTTATTGTAAGGATTGGGAATGGTACCAAAATGAAAGCCTCTTAAGGAATAAAAAACACCACTCCTTACTGAAAATAAGTTGCTGAGTTCTACTTCTACAAATGCCCCTGCCCGAAAACCAATTCGTTGTGCATAATAGGGGATATTTTGATTAGAAGGAACAATCGTCGAAATGGCAGCGCCTATTTCAGGGCCGACATGAAACTGTGCGTTGAGTGGAGCGAGGGAGCTGTACATCCCTGAAAATAAAAGCAATATCTTTAATATGGACCGTTTTTTCACAAACATCAATTTTGTTGAATAAAGAGTAGAATGTGTAAATGTGTGGCATATATTGGCTATTGGTTAGAAGATAAGGCGAAGCTGCTTTTTTATTATAACTATAAAACGCCCTAATACGCTGCCTGAATGGACGAAAAAATAGGATTTATAAAAAACTAAAAACTCCGAGAAAGAAGATCAACAAACCTCCATAGACATAAACAGCCATTGGGTTTTTCGGGCTAAGCTTTAAACGAATAAATAAGTATTGTAAGGCAAAGCCCGTCAAGAATCCGACTAAAGAAAGCCTAATCAAGCCGTTTGCTGAAGCAATGGACCAAAAACCAAGTTGGGGAGCCAATAAATGAATGACACCTGTTAGGAGAATCATCAGCAGTGCGCCAAGTGTACTGAGTAGCCAGGGGTTTTTTAGCGGTAATTTGTTGACTAAACAGGCGGTGCTAAGTGCGTTGACCAACCAATAAACTGGCATGACCAATGGAACTCCTAAAACGGCAAGACCAAGTGTCTCTCCAAAAGTATAAGGACCATAAAGGCTACCTGTTTGTAGGGCGATAACTTCTACCGTGAAGCCCAGTAGAATGGTACTGACGCTAAAGTAAAGCGTTGACTTACTCCGTTCCTTTTGATAAAAAAGCAATAAAATTGCATTGAGTAAAATGAAGTAGGGGGTGTAATACAGGTACCAAGCTTGTTGATGGGCGGTTGTGAAACCGACTAGCGAGGTCATATAGATAACCATTAGAAGGATAACCGCAGGTGCGTAACTCATTGTTTCTAGTTTTTCGTTCTTTGACAAGCCGTGTGGAGGAGGAGAAGCAAACTGATTATACCGCGATAAAAGTTAGGGCTTGTATCGTCGTGGTCCTGCTCTTTTGGGGTGTCAAAGAATCATCGTTTTTAATCAACTTCAATTCTATTTGGTGGTGCAAAGATATAGGATTTGCAAAAAGAGTAGGCTTATTTGGAGGAATAGTTTGTTGATTTTTCAAATTTATTAAGAAAAGCTTAAAATGGATGTATTATTATTTGAAAAAATTCATTAAAAATGATTAAATTCGCCTCAAATTATCTTAATAACCAAGAAGTATTTAACAGCATTGCTTTTAAGTGTTTCTATTCTATATCTACAACAAATCTTATGTTAACAGTTAGTAATCTTTCATTACAGTTTGGTAAACGAGTTCTTTTTGATGAAGTGAATGTCAAATTTACACGAGGCAATTGTTATGGTGTCATTGGCGCTAATGGTGCTGGAAAGTCAACTTTTCTTAAAATTCTGTCAGGAGAAATTGAATCAACACTAGGACATGTTGCAAAAGAACCAGATGCTCGTATGACTGTGTTAAAGCAGGATCATTTTGCTTTTGACAAGTACACTGTATTGGAAACGGTTATGATGGGACATGATAGACTGTACAAAACAAAAGTAGAATTGGATAATATTTACCTAAAGGAAGACTTTAGTGATGCGGATGGATTAAGAGCAGGAGAACTGAATGAACAGTTTGAAGAAATGAATGGCTGGAATGCAGAAAGTGATGCCGCCATGTTGTTGAGTAATTTGGGCGTTGTAGAAGCGGATCATTATAAGAACATGGAAGAGTTAAACACGAACCAAAAGGTGCGTGTATTGTTGGCTCAAGTGCTTTATGGTAATCCTGATATTCTAATCTTGGATGAGCCGACGAATGATTTGGATGCGGAAACGGTTATGTGGTTAGAGGATTTCTTGGCTGATTTTAAAAATATGGTTATTGTGGTATCGCATGATCGTCACTTTTTGGATGCCGTTTGTACACACATCGTAGATGTTGATCACAAGAAAATCAAACTTTCTACGGGGAACTATACGTTCTGGTATCAAACGAGTCAGATGTTGGGACGTCAAATGGCGGATAAAAACAAGAAAAACGATCAAAAACGAAAAGAATTAATGGATTTTATCCAACGATTCTCTGCCAACGCATCGAAAGCGAAGCAGGCGACGAGTCGTAAAAAGGCTTTAGAGAAATTAGATTTGAATGAAATTTCTGTTTCCTCTCGTCGTTATCCTGGTATTGTGTTCAAACAAAGTAGAGAAATCGGAAACCAAGTATTGGCGGTTAATTCTTTGAAAAAGACGCTGGGCGATACGGTTTTATTTGATAATTTGAATTTGACGATTGAGAAAGGAAATAAAATAGCGGTTCGTTCTAAAAACTCATTGGCTGTCACGAAGTTGTTTCAAGTCTTGGCTGGTGAGGAAGGCGAAACACAAGATTCAGGAGATTTTGAGTGGGGGGTAACCGTCACAAAATCTTACCTTCCGAATGAAAATACCAAATATTTCCAATCTAGTTTGGATTTGGTTGACTGGCTGCGTCAATATTCCGAAGAAAAAGACGAAACATTTATTCGTGGATTCTTAGGACGTATGTTGTTTTCAGGGGAAGATACACAGAAGGCCTGTAATGTTCTTTCTGGGGGAGAAAAAGTACGTTGTTTGATGTCTAAAATTATGTTGGAAGAAGGCAATGTGTTGATTTTAGATGAGCCTACGTCGCATTTAGATCTAGAATCAATTACAAAGCTGAATGAGGCTTTAATTGACTATCCTGGAATTGTAATTTTTACTTCTCATGATCATGAGTTTACGCAAACGGTTGCGAATAGAATCATTGAAATCGGACCAAACGGAATGGTGGACAAATTGATGACTTACGATGAGTATTTGCAAGATGAACGAACGAAAGGACAAAGAGAGGAATTGTACAAAGGAACGATTTATGCTTAACAGCATATATACGATATAGAATAATAAAAGTGCTTGATGGAAATTCTATTGAGCACTTTTTTTATAATTAAAAAAATAAAAAATCACTAGAATTATGAGTGAAAAAATGAAGGCGTTTAAACGCAAATTAGCTGAAAAAAAACAGGCTCAGAATGAAGCTTTTTTAAAAGAGAACGAAGCAAGAGAAGCTGTAACCGTGTTGGGATGTGGGGTACAATATGAGGTTTTGGAAGAGGGTACTGGAAACGTTCACCCAAGTATAAGAGATTGGGTAACGGCACATTATCATGGAACTTTAATTGATGGAAAGGTTTTTGATAGCTCGGTAGATCGTAAGAAAACGGCTACGTTTAAGTTGAATAACTTGATTCAGGCTTGGCAAAAAGTTGTTCCATTGATGGTTGTTGGAGACAAATGGCGTCTTGTCGTTCCTCCAAATATGGGCTACGGAGAGCGCCAACAAGGAAAAATACCAAGCAATTCTATTTTAATATTTGAGTTAGAATTAATTGGAATTGGAGCATAGTACGTCTTAAAGGGAATGGCTCTTTGAGCATTTTGCCAGCCCGTACTCTTATGGCTTTTTACGAATGCGAATCAAGAGCTA
>CACVAQ010000346.1 GCA_902727865.1 uncultured Aureispira sp.
ATAAAAAAGATCGCTTGTTTTTTACTCGAACTAACAAACTGTTAATGGTCAAAGGCTGACTGTAGTCAAAACGCTTTTTGCTAAAAAAAAGAACGCTCAAAATAAAGCAGAGTATGAAGGTATTATTTATGTTTATTTTATTGTCTTTTCTATTTTTTTCTGTTAGTATCCAAGCTCAAGATGATTTTTACAGCAAGGATGCTGTTCAATTAGCAGCTCGTCTGGTGGCAAACCAATCTACTGGTGAAATTTCTGAACACCTTATTTATTCTATTGAAGATGCTTTAGTGGCTGTCGCTCAAAGCGCTTCTGTTCCTGCGAATGCCGTTACCCATAGATATGATATTCATACAAGCCCAACAGCCAATGTTAAAACCGCACGGATTATTTTAGGCAAAGAAGCTGCTTGGAGTGAAAATATCTCTGAAAATCCTATCCAGAAAATATTCCCTAATTACGAATTTACTTTAGAGGTCACAGAAGCAACAGACAGTTATGTTGTCTTGAATTTTTCTAGTGAAAAAAACATAAATATGAAGTTCGTTGCCAACGAAATATCTTATTTGGAAAATGTTTGGATGGTAGAACTCCCAACAAAAGCGTTAAATAAAGATGATATTCGACTAAAAGAAATCGACGGGGGCTATGTCCTTACCTATGTTTATCATACTGGAAATTGTGAAGGCGCTTGCGGAGAAACGCATTATTGGAACTTTGAAGTAGAGCACAATGGTCAGGTGAAATTCTTAGGCGAACATGGTGTTGATTTGATGGTAGATTCTCAGGATGCAGAGAAAAGCTTCTTTTCGTTATTGAATGAACAAAGACCTTAATTAAAGTCTGATTTAAGCCGTTTTATGGACGTACAAACACTTCAAGTTCTCCAATTTTTAACCCACTATGGCTTGCATTTTTTAGCTCCAGGGCTAATTGCTTATGTTTTTTTTAGAAAAAAATGGAAAAAAGCATGGCTTTTAATGGCGCTAACGATATTGGTTGATTTGGACCACTTATTAGCAGATCCTATATTTGATCCCAGTAGATGTAGTATCGGGTTCCATCCCTTGCATACTTGGCCTGCGATGCTTGTTTATGCCGTCATGTTGTGTTTTCCCAAAACTAGAATAGTAGGTTTAGGTTTGTTATTCCATATGCTAACAGATTATCAAGATTGCATTTGGAATGCTTATATTCGGTCTTTGGTATTATAATAATAATAGTACTCCCTTAAAAAACCGAAGCCCCGAAGCTAAGTACTGAACTTAAATAGCCCTCCTAACTAATAGTAAGAAAGAACAGGCATTGTAGCTATGTTTTCTTATCTTGTTGAAAATCAAACAACCGAAACAATAGAAAGATGAAAAAGGACGAGCTAGAGAAGAAAGTAAAGAATAAGGAAGATTTAGGCGGCATTGATTTAGAAAAAGCCAAACTAAAAGGCGCCAACCTTAAAAAAGCGCAACTCAATGAAGCCAATTTAGACCGAGCAGACCTAAGCAAAGCGAATTTGCAAGGAGCGGATTTAAACAAAGCTTCTTTGGAACGGGCGAATTTGATACAAGCAGAATTGAAAGGCGCTAGCCTTATAGAATCCAATTTAAACGAAGCCTTACTTCACAAAGCAGATTTTAGGGATGCGAATTTGGAAAAATCGACCCTTATAGAAGCAGAATTAAATAAGGCAGATTTTAAAGGAGCTAAATTAGAGCGCTCGGACCTAACAAAAGCGCAATTGAATGATGGAAATTTTAGAGACTGTGATTTAGATTATGTAATTCTGGAACGGGCAGATCTTAGTGACGCTAATTTTAAAGATGCCCAAATAAGAGGTGCGAATTTAGAACGAGCGAATTTGAGTGGTGCAAATCTACAAAATGCTGATTTGAAAAATGCCAATTTAACAAGAGCCAATTTTACAGGAGCGAACTTAAGTGGAGCTGATTTACGAGCGACTAATTTAGAGTTTGCTGACTTTACCGATGCAAAAGGGCTAACCGAAGAGCAAATAGAAGCCATAGAAGACCAAGGCGGAACAGTGTCTAAGGATTAATTATTTTTGTTTCTCTTATTTTTACTGTTCCTAACAGCGCAACTAAGGACTGATCTACTTATTTTAAAGAACCAGAACAAAAGATAGCGTAATCCTATTGCTATTTTAGCAAAAAAAATGCGACAAATTTAGAAAATATTAAAAAATAAAGTCCATTTGACTTTTAAAGGCTCCGTAAAGGAGCCATTTTTATTTGAAAGAAGCCCTAAGTCTTACCTTTCTAGGTGTATTCCCTAAATTATTCTCCTGATGTATGGATTATTAATTCCCATTTAAGGGTTCATTTTTTATAAAAAAAAGAAAAAAAACTATTTTTTAAAAAAATAATTACCAAAAAATATATTTGTATTGTTGGCTAAAATGTAATTTTTGACTCTTTAATTACTTGTAAATTAAAAGCTTGTGTCTTGTTGGTCAAATTCTAGCCATAGCTTGGCATAAATTTACCACTGCACTTTGGCAAGAATAAATGACCTCTTGGCAGAAATGGACTGCTCTAAATAATATTTTTGCCGCATATTTGTTTCCAGAAGTTATAATGACTTCAAATAGTAAAAGGGGACCTAAAGGTCTAATTGTTGGGATGCATGAAGGGGGTTTGTGCATCCCGTTTTTTTTTAATAAAAAAACACTTACCCCTTTTCTAGAAGTAAGTGCTGTAAAAATTTTAACCTTTCAATACAGCCAAAGGCGTTAACTCAACAACCACCTCTGCCAAATCTTTTTGATTTTCCATCACAATATCAATGTCTTTATAAGCACCTGTTGCTTCATCTAAATCGGACGCATGTCGAATGGCATGAACCACTCCTTTTTTGTTTAGTAATTCAATTTCGTGCGCTAAATTCAACTCTCGTTGTGCTTGCTTTCGGCCCATTTTTCGACCAGCACCATGCGAACAAGACATAAAAGATTCTGGGTTTCCCAATCCTTTAACAATATAAGAACTGGTTCCTTGCGATCCAGGGATCATTCCAAATTCATCCTTATACGCACGAGTAGCCCCTTTTCGGTGCACTAAGACACTTTCTCCAAAATGCTGCTCCCAAGCGGCAAAATTATGCGACTTATTGATAATTTCACCAGAATCAAAGGCTCCAACCACTTCCGTTAAGGCATTGGTCATTCGAGTCATCATCAACTTTCGGTTCGCAAAAGCATATTCAATGCAATAATTCATTTCTGCGATGTAATTTTTAGCTTCTGGCGTTTTAATCGGCAAAAAGGCCAATTCCATTTTTTTGGTAACCTCCGAGTGATAAAGCTCGTTTAGTTTAATGGCAACCTTATTATAATGATTGGCAACGGTATAGCCTAAAGCACGGCTACCAGAATGAATCATAATCCAGATATAACCATCCGAACCTTGCTGAATTTCAATAAAGTGATTTCCACCCCCTAAGGTACCAAGCTGTTTTTTTCCTTTGGCATATCCACGAGCAACAACCTGCAAATCTTCGTGCCCTTTAGGCATTAATGCCTCCTCTTGTGGTTCCTCGTGCCAGTTAAATCCTAAAGGAATTAAGGTGCGAGCAATCGCTAAGGTTTTTTTCAAATCTTCTTTAGAAACACTTTTTAAGCTAGTTCGCATCGCACACATTCCACATCCAATATCTACTCCAACCGCATTCGGAACAACCACGCCTTTTGTTGCTAAAATAGATCCAATAGGCATTCCATACCCTTGGTGGCTATCTGGCATGATCGGAATGTGCTTAAAAGCAAAAGGAAGGTTGGCCAAATTTTTAGCTTGCGCCAAAGCACCGTCTTCTAAATCTGTTAACCATAATTTGATCGGCTTCTTTTCTGTTGAAACTACTTTTTTCATGTTGTTTTTATGATTGTGCTAGTTTAATTTTTTTGTAAAAATAGTGTGCCTAGCGGTTTACCTAATGTTGATACTACAAAAGTAGAATAGTAGTGCGCAGT
>CACVAQ010000347.1:0-2218 GCA_902727865.1 uncultured Aureispira sp.
CGATCTAATCCTAGTTTTGGGTAGATTTAAGCTGTAAAATAGTAATTAATTATTTTTTGTCCTGTACTCAGACTCTAAATCTAAGACGACTTTTAATTCATGTTCTCTTGCGGTTAATTCTTGAGCGCTGTTTCTTAAAGATAGATTAAGCTGCTCTTTTTCGGACCAAAAGTCTACAACTAACGAAATGCTATTGCTCAAAAGCAAATTGAACGATATTAGCGCCCATTTGAAGTGCTTCCAAACGCATTCCCTCTGTATCGTTGTGTACTTCTTGATCTTCCCAACCATCTCCTAAATCGGTCTCATAGCTATAATAACAAACGACTCTACCTTCCCATATTAGTGCAAAACCTTGTGCTGGTTTTCCATCATGTTTGTGAATTTTGGGAATCCCTCCTTTGAAGTCAAATTTTTTGTGATAAATTTCATGTGTAAACGGTAATTCTACCCAATCCAACTCAGGAAAAACTTGTTTCATCGCTACTCGAATAAAAGGGTCCATTCCGTAATTATCATCAATATGCAAAAACCCTCCTGACTGTAAATAAAGTCGTAAGTTCTCTGCATCGGCTTCTGAAAAGACGACGTTTCCATGTCCCGTCATGTGCATAAATGCATAGTTAAAAATCTCTGCACTTCCAACCTCTATCGTTTCGTAATTAGGGTCTATGTTTGTATGTAATTTATCATTACAAAATTTCGCCAAATTAGGCAAAGCAGTTGGGTTAGAATACCAATCTCCTCCTCCGCTATACTTTAATAAACCAAATTTTAAAGCAGGTGCTTCTTCCATTGGTTTAAACGAAAAGGAAAGTCCTACCGTAATCAAAACAATTGCTAATCCAATGTACTTCATGTTTTATTTTTTTAATACTCTGTTGACTTTTGTTGCAAAGGAACAGTAAAAAAATAAGAGGAACATTTACTTAGCTGCGCTGCTTCTTAGCTACGCTGCTACTCCGTGGTCAAGGTCGTGAGAACTTCGCTGTTGAATAATATTTGTTCCTCCTATTTATTAATCATTCCTAAACTAAAAAATCTTAGTAACAATTCGTGTTTATTACTAAGATTTTAATTTTTCACTAACAATATTTGGGTCTTTGACAACTCAAAGACTCCCCGCAGCTAATTTTTGCCACAGCGGACTCTTTTTTTTCATAACAGTAGGTATTTGCCCGTAAGCAAAAAGTCGTAACTTACTAACTATCAGCGCCCTAACTTACGACTTTTTAGTTACGACTTACGACTAAAATAGTAAAACCTAAGCTATTTTTTATGGGCTGACAAAAATGGTCAAAGAACCCAATATTTTAGGCTTACTTTCTATAAAAAACCAATTTATAACCTGCCTCAATCTGTCCTTTTTTAATCTTCTCTAAGCGTTTTTTCACAAAACGTTTTTTGAGTGGTTTCAACAAATCTACAAACAACACACCTTCCAAATGATCGTATTCGTGCTGAATAACACGAGCTGTAATCCCGTCAAAAATTTTGTCTTGTAATTCAAAATTTGCGTCATAATACTCAATTCTCACCTTAGGCTTTCTAGAAACACTACCACGCACATCGGGGATGCTCAAACAACCTTCCTCATATTCCCAATTCTTACCAGATTCATCCAAGATGATCGGGTTAATAAAAACTTCTTTAATATACTCTTCTGCTTCTTCCTCTCTATCGT
Source organism: uncultured Aureispira sp. (assembly GCA_902727865.1). Lineage (GTDB taxonomy): Bacteria > Bacteroidota > Bacteroidia > Chitinophagales > Saprospiraceae > Aureispira. The sequence goes on from CACVAQ010000347.1 coordinate 1,685, forward strand.
CCGAATCCAATTGCTCTGTGTCCACCATAAACAGGCGAATATTACGCCCAATTTGAGGTGCTGCTAATCCCATTCCTTTGGAATTGTACATCGTCTCAAACATATCCTTCAATAGTTTTTCTAAATCTGGATAATTTTCATCAATTTCGTCTGTTTCTTTTCTTAAAATTGGGTGACCGTAAGCGTATATTGGTAATTTCATTTTTATGCTAATTTTCTAAATCATTAGTTCGGTAAAAGCCTTATTAGGTTAATAAACAGCCATTTAATTATTTTCATAACTTTTACTACATTACTAAATAACTGTAAATCAATCTACTAAAATAACATTGTTTTTAGTTTATTGTTTATTCAAAAAATTGAACCCCGCTAAACCAATTGCAAATATAAGAACATTTTTGTTAGTGGCAATTTGTGGATTAATTATTCGTACTTAAATAGACAGATATTGTTCGATTTCTAGTAATGAGGTTCGAAACGAATACTACTATTCTACTCTACACGATGGTTTTTGTGAAAATTAAAATTAGGCTA
>CACVAQ010000347.1:2318-3957 GCA_902727865.1 uncultured Aureispira sp.
TTCCAAAATTCAATATCCGTTAAAAACAATAAAACATAAAAAAAAGTACGTTCTAAGTTTACTAGTCCATCGAATTGCGTATCTTTGCAAGATTATGAAAGAAGAAAAAACAATCAACAACGAAGTTTACCTACTACAAACTATTGTAGCTGACCCTGGGCAAGAACCAATGCGCCTAGATAAGTTCTTAATGGGTAGACTCGAAAACGTTACTAGAAATCGTGTTCAAAAAGCCATTGATGAGGGCTGGATACTGGTGAATGATAAAAATGTCAAGAGTAATCACAAGGTAAAACCTGGTCATACAATTAATGTTCGCTGGAAGAAACAAAAAACTGAAGGCGGTCCAATTGCTCAAGAAATGGACTTGGACATTCGTTATGAAGACGATGCGTTTCTGATCCTACACAAACCTGCGGGTTTAGTAGTGCATCCAGGCATTGGAAATCACGATGGTACTTTGGTGAATGGTTTAGTCCATTACCTCAACTCTTTATCTATTATGCAACAAGACAGTGAACGTCCTGGTATTGTGCATAGAATTGATAAAAATACAACGGGCTTAATGATTGTCGCCAAAACAGAAGAAGCGATGTCTAATATTGCGAAGCAATTTTTTGACCATAGTATTGTGCGTCGTTATCAAGCCTTAGTTTGGGGGGATCTCAAAGAAGATTCTGGAACAATTACAGGGCATATTGACCGCCATCCAAGACATCGTAAACTAAGACAGGTTTATCCTGAAGGAGACCGTGGAAAACATGCAGTAACGCACTACAAAGTCTTAGAGCGTTTTGGCTATGTTACCTTGGTAGAATGTCAATTGGAAACAGGACGTACGCATCAAATTCGGGTTCATTTTAAGCACATTGGGCATCCTCTTTTTGGTGATGTGGAATATGGTGGTAATCGAGTTGTCAAAGGAACTGTTTTTAGCAAATACAAGCATTTTGTTTTAAACTGCTTCAAATTGTTGCCTAGACAAGCTTTGCATGCCAAAACAATTGGTTTGGTGCATCCTACCACGGGTGAATTTATTGAGCAAAATTCTGAATTGCCTGATGATATTGATGCTGTGTTGGAGCGCTGGCGTGCTTACACACAAGGGAGATTGGTATTAAGGTAATCACAAACGAAAAATGATATTATGAAAACATTATTTTCACTAGTCCTATTACTTAGTTTAAGTTGTTCTTTTAGTAATTGTAGCAAAGATTTTAAAGCGGCCGACGAAGCTAGCATCCTACAATACATTGAGGACAACAACCTAACCGCAATTGAAGCCCAAGATGGCTTGTATTACACGATTGATGTGGTCGGAACAGGGACACAACCTTCGGGCGTGTATAGCACCGTAACGGTTCATTATACGGGTAAGTTCATGGATGGAACTACTTTTGAAACTTCTGTTGGCGGAACACCTTACACTAATTCCTTATCAAGTGTAATCAAGGGCTGGCAATATGGCATTCCATACTTTAAAGCTGGAGGAAAAGGGACCTTATTGATCCCTTCTCATTTAGCCTATGGTGCAACTGGTTCTGGTTCTATTGGACCTAATGAGCCGCTTGTTTTTGAGATTGAATTGATTTCCGCTCAAAATTAAGGTCATTGTTCCCAAAAAGCAAAACGCTCTTGA
>CACVAQ010000348.1 GCA_902727865.1 uncultured Aureispira sp.
TAGTGATTCGTAAAATAAATAAGCATTTACTTAGCTGCGCTGCTTCTTCGAGGTCGTGAGAGCTTCGCCGTTGAATCCTCTTTTTGCCCCAAAGTATACTAAAAAATAGCTCTGCTGCCACTTATTCTCCTTGATTCGGGGTGTTTGACTTGTTGTTCGGGCCTGTAGCAGGACCGGATTAGAGGAAGCCGTTTGCAAAAGCCTATTTTAAAAAACGCTAGGTCTTTACTTTGCAGCGTATTTAATCCGTGCCGAAATTTTTGTAGATATAACTGCTCTTTTTAATGAGTGGCGACTTAAAACATTTTAAATTAAAATTCATTATGAAAAAAAATTGTTTCCTAATTATCCTTTTGTTGAGTTCGTTTGGTTGGCAACTGTCTGCACAGAGCTTTAGCGATCACGTATGGAAGGAAGAAATGACGACGACACCAGAAATTCCTGGTGAATATGCAGCAGCAGACGCTGTAATTATCAATAGTGAAACGTATAGCCGAGGGACTTTCTCTGGAACGTTTCCATACATTGAGCAATTGGCGACGTATCGCACCCAAGTACACGTCAAAATCCAGAAAGAAGCTGCTTTGGAGGATTATGAACAAATAATTATTCAACGATTTAAAGGTCGTATTGCCGATTATGTACAATACAAAACCGTTGATGTTCGTATTCGAAAAGCAGATGGAACGGTTAAAAATTACAATGTACGTGATTTGCCTTTAGCCAAATTAACGGAAAGTGATGATTTGTTTGAGAGTAAAGATGACTTATATATTTACGAATTGACAGATTTGGAAGTTGGAGATGAGTTAGAAACAATCACCGTTATTGAATCTAAGTTTTTAGATCAAGGTCGTACGGTTAACCTGTACAATGCATACCCAACACTACGAGCTTCTTTTGGTATCTCCGTTCCTTTAAAAGTAAAAATTGATGGTCGTATTTATAATAATATGCCTAAACCAGCTACTCGGACGACCTCAACAAATAAGATTTTTAGTTGGGAAATGAAAAATTTGAAAGGTGCGCCAGAAGCAAATTCATCGGGTACGATTTATCAAAATGACTTAGAGTATTTTATTTATGAGTTAAATTTTGATGCCTTCCGTCAAGACCAGTTATCTTTTCAAGTAAAGAATTATGCGGATCAAATTCTACAGTATTCTGAAGATTTCTTAAAAGTTCGTGTTCGTAAGAAAAAGAAATTGGAAGAATTTTATACACAACTGTTTGCCGATGGAGCAAAAGCATTTGGCAAGAAGCCTGAGGAGTTACAAGCGATCGAAAAAGTATACTTACTCAACGAGTATGTGGCTAAAAAAATGCAACTTATCAACGAAGAGTTAGAAGATTTTGAAAAAAGTGAAGGGATTGACTATTTCGTGTTGAATGGCAGGACAGATGGTCGAAATTTAGTGCGTATCTATAGAGATTTCTTTGAGCGTTTCGAAATTCCTTACTATGTAGCGATTGCTAAAAGTCGTTTTGATGGACCGATTGACTTGGGATTTGTATCCAATACTCAAATTGGAGATTACTTCTTTGTCTTCAAAAATGGAGACGGATTTTTGTCTATTAACGGAATGGGTGGCTTGAACGAATTGCCTTGGAATTTCTATAATACGAAGTGTTATATGAGAGACATAACTGACAGAAATGCAACGTTGCAAGAAATTAATTTTGGGGATGCTGCCTTGATTGATGCTAAGAATAACAAACGTTTTGTTCGTTCTCAAGTACAAATAAACCTTAAAAAGAACAGCATTACACAAAAAACATCTAATTCTTATTCTGGACTTTATGCAAGAGGTGCAAGAGGTCGTATTATGAATGGGCACAAGGCAGATACCTTGGATAAAACATTGCAACGATCTTTTGATTACAACTTCCGTGTTTACGAAGAGATCAAAGCGAAAGTATCGAATGCAAAAGTTGATAAAATGGAAACGTCTCCATTGGCTAACTTTGCCTTTAAGTACAGTTATGATGTGGTGATTGATAATTTATTGAAAGAAGAAAAAGGGAGCTTTACTGTTAATGCAGACGAGTTCTTAGGGCATTCGATTCGCAATGTCGTGAATGCTGAAAAGCGTACGTTAGATTATCACATACCTTATTTGGGAACCGATAAAGAAGAATATTACTTGGTTTTTGACGAAGAGGTCGAATTGGAGAATATGAGTGCATTGCTGAAAAAAGTAGAAAATGAGTATGCTTCTTATGAAATGAAAATTACTCAAATGAAACCGAACATGATTCGTATTCAGTCTATTTATACGGTGAAAAAATTATTCATAGCTAAAGATCAAGTTCTAAAGTTGGATGAAGTCAATCAAGCATATAAAGATGTTAGAGATGCTAAATTCGTCTTTAAAACAAAAAGAGCTTAGTTTTTCTGAATAGAACATTTTTAAAATCCTCTTTCTGGCATTGCTAGAAAGAGGATTTTTTATATTCCGTCTCTAGCCCAAACCAAAGTACGGTAGCCTACATTTTTAAAGTGCCTGATCTTATGCTTGTTCAGGCTTAAAGTTTTGAAAGCAAGCTAATTAAGCCTTAAGTGCAGCATTAAGTCCCCGGTCCAATTTGGATTGGGGCAAAGAGAGGATTGAAGCATTCGCCTAGAAATTAGCGGCAACCGTATCGGTCACTACTTGTATCGTTTCGGGAAGGTAAATAACATAGCTAACTTGTTCGCTAATGTCGTTTCCTTTGATGGTAATAATGTCCTTTTGGCTTTTAGTCGTCAAGGTTAAGGTTTTTGTTTTGGTATGGAAGGTTTTTTCCAAATCGTAACGGCCACTTTTTCCAATAAACTCTAGTAGGTTGGTGTTTGGAGACGAAATTTCAACCAATATTTCAATCACAATACGAGAGCCCTTGATGGTTTTTAGAACAAAATTTTTGTTTTTTAACTCCACTTCTACCTGTGTTACATGGATGGGAGAAAAGGTCTGATTAAATTTCATGTTCGCTTGTGCAAAACTGTTCTTAGGACTAAGAACAAAAAGAATTAGAATGAAAAAAAGGTTCGTTTTCATAGTGTTGTGTTTTGTAGCGGTTTAATTCGGTCGCTGATCTATACAATTCTATAATGATGCCAAAAAAATAATTCCGCCATGATAAAGCTAAAAACAGCTTCCAAGGCATTTTAAAAACCTTAAATTAAGGTAATTTATAACCTAGTTTGAGTGTTTAATTACTTGATTTTTAGCTAGGTGTGTTTGGTTTGTTCCTGTGTTTGTTATTTTATTAAATGCCTATTCCGTAGAATGTTCAATAAAATGTTTAATTTTGCATGATAAAAGGAATAGATAAAATTTTCGATTGAATTTAATAGCAGTAAACATGAGATTTAGACGATTAACCAACGAAGAGTTGGAAACACTAGAGGAAGACTTTGTTCAATTTTTAGCCGCTAGCCATATCACGGCAAAAGAATGGGTTGCGTTGAAGGAGAACAACCAAGATAAAGTAGAAGAGTTGATTGGTTTGTTTAGTGATATTGTATTGGAAAAAGTGTTTTCTAAGATGGATTGTTTGCAGCACAGAACCAAAGATACCATTCGAGTCTTTTATTGCCAAGAAGAAAAAATTAGCATGACAGGGTTGCAAATTAGTGACCCAAGCAAAGACTTGACCAACCCAGAAGATTTGGCTGTTTTGGCAGACCCCTCTAGTCTAAAAGGAAGCGTGAAAGTGTTTCAAATAGAGAAAGCTTATGTACAAGAGCGTGCGGATGAAGTGTTTAGTATGTTGTACAAAGATGGTTGCCAGCCTGCTAGTAAATCTATGTTTGATGCCTTAGCCAAAATGTACGAAACAACGACTTAGTACATTTTACTTTGCCCTTTTTTATTGTAGTTCTTTGACAATTTTTGCCAAATATTTAAATAACAGATAACTCTTAGCTGATATTAGACTAAATTATTGATAATCAAACTTTAGTCTAAAAC
>CACVAQ010000349.1 GCA_902727865.1 uncultured Aureispira sp.
TTCAACTACTCAAAGGTCATCTTTTGTTGTTTTAGTTTGAATTGATATTCTTTAGGAGAAAGTTGTTTTTTACGTTTGAACATACGGTTAAAATAAGACAGGCTATTAAAACCACATTCCATGTAAATGTCTTTTATTTTCCTTTTGGAGTCCCGTAACAAACTTGTTGCTAACTTAATGCGTTCATTATTAATAAAATCAACAGGCGAAATATTCAATTCATTTTTAAAAACACGGTGAAAATTAGACTCGCTCATATAGGCTTTAGTACTCAGCGCTTTGATGGTCAAATTTTGATCTAAATTTTGTCTTATATAATGTAGAATGTAAGCCAGTCGGTGACTACTACTCAAGGTAAGGGCTTTCTCTGAATAGATCTTTTGGGTTTCGGTTTGTAATATACGGATAATGAGTTCTTTGAGCATAAAGTCAAGAAATAAGTCTTTAGAGGCATGATTTTCTGTAAACAAATACAACAAACGATGAATGATTTGCTGAATGGCTAAGTCATTTGTAAAATGAAAATTATAATCGGTGAACCTCCATTGAGCATCTATTTTGGGATGATTTTCGTTAAGATAACGAATCGTCTCTTTAATCTTTTCTTCTGAAATTGCCATTGCCAGACAACGAGTCGGCTTGGACCTATTGGCTTCTGGAAAATCAATACACATCAATTCATTGGAGGGTAAAATAATGGATTCCCCAGGCAAAAAATTAAAGGCCGTTTGATTGTTGAGATGCATGACCTTTTTTCCTTCCAACATATAAGCCAACACTGGTTCTCGAAAACTTAACAAGACTTGTTCTGCAATTGTATGTGTTTCAAACAGATGCATTTCTGCATTTTTTAGTGTGTAGGATGTTTTGTTCTCCACTAATGTTTCTAAACGACGTTTTTTTATACTATTTTGTAATAATGACATTTAAAACAATTTTTAGAACAAGCAGATAAGTCGCTAAGATTACGTTCAGTACAAGGAATAAACAGCTGTTATGAAGTACTATTATACTACAAATATACCACTTCATTCAATTATTGAGCTTGGGATTGCAAGTATACTTCATGTTTTTGATAGAATAGGTCAACTTAAATCAACGGACAATATTTAATTTTACAAAAATACTTTCAACCAAACATTAAGTAGGTAGAACTTTTGATTCAAGAAATATTTAATAAAAATTAACCAATTTATTATGAGTAATCAAACCACAACAGAAAAAATAAAAATGCTAAAACCTATTTTTAAAAATCAGTACGAAAATTTTATTGGCGGTAAATGGGTTGCTCCTGTCAAAGGAGCCTACTTTTCCAACGTCTCCCCCATAGATGGCAATGCTTTTACGCAAATACCTCGGTCCACTTCAGAAGATATTGAATTGGCGCTTGACGCTGCTTGGGCAGCAGCCCCGCAGTGGAACACTTCCTCAGCAACCGAACGCAGTAATATGCTTCTAAAAATTGCCGACATCATGGAAGCTAATCTAGAGCTATTGGCACGTGCCGAAACATGGGACAACGGCAAAGCCCTTAGAGAAACTACGGCTGCGGATATGCCTTTGGCGATCGATCACTTTCGTTATTTTGCAGGGGTTATTCGGGCAGAAGAAGGATCTGCGAGTGAGTTAAATAATTCTACGCTTTCTTTGACAATACCAGAGCCACTAGGAGTCGTTGGTCAGATTATACCTTGGAATTTTCCCATTTTAATGGCTGCTTGGAAACTTGCCCCTGCTTTGGCGGCAGGAAATTGTGTCATACTTAAACCAGCCGAACAGACTCCTGTTGGAATTCTAGTTTTGATGGAATTGATTGAAGGTATTTTACCAGATGGTGTGCTTAATATTGTCAATGGCTTTGGCTTAGAAGCTGGAAAACCTTTAGCCTGTAGCCCTAGAATTAATAAAATTGCCTTTACAGGAGAAACCACAACAGGGCAATTAATCATGCAATATGCGTCTAAAAACATTATTCCTGTTACCTTGGAATTAGGTGGAAAATCACCCAATATTTTCTTCGAAAGTATTATGAGTGCAGACGATGCCTTTTTTGATAAATGTATAGAAGGTGCCGTTATGTTTGCGCTTAACCAAGGCGAGGTTTGTACTGCGCCTTCTCGTATTTTAATTCAAGAAAATATTTACGAGGCCTTTATCGAAAGAGTTGTTGAAAGAACTAAAGCGATCCAACTAGGGCATCCCTTAGATGCGAGTACGATGATGGGAGCACAGGTTTCTAAGGAGCAACATGAGAAAATTCTTAGTTATATTAAAATCGGAAAAGAAGAAGGCTGTGAAGTCTTAGCAGGTGGCGCTGCTGCACAACATGAAGGCTTAGAGGGCGGATATTATATCCAACCGACCTTGTTAAAAGGGCATAACAAAATGCGGGTTTTCCAAGAAGAAATTTTTGGACCTGTTGCTTGTGTTACTACTTTTAAAGATGAGGCAGAGGCAATCGAAATTGCAAACGATACGCCTTATGGTTTGGGTGCTGGAGTTTGGACTAGAGATACGCATCAAGCCTATCAAATTTCAAGAGCGGTACAAGCTGGGCGTGTTTGGGTCAACTGCTACCACGATTATTCTGCCCATGCTCCATTTGGAGGCTACAAAAAATCAGGTATCGGTCGAGAAACGCACAAAATGATGCTGAATCATTATCGCCAGACTAAAAATATGTTTATCTCTTATGATAAAAATGCTTTAGGTTTCTTCTAAACAGAAGGATTAGAAGCTAGTTAAACAAGGTGAAAATACTGCCCAATGTTCTATTGGGCAGTATTTTATTTGATTCTTTAAATTTACGATAAATGATACAACGGCTCTTAATAACAAATGAAGCAGCATCCACAATTGATACCCTGACAGCAGAACATGGCGAGTTAATCTTTCATCAAAGTGGGGGTTGCTGCGATGGTTCTTCCCCCATCTGTTTGCCTAAAGAAGATTTTTTGATTAATGAAATGGATGTTTGGTTGGGCAAAATTCATGGCTGTAATTTTTACATGTCCAAAGATCAGTTTGACTATTGGGAGAGCACCCAATTAACCTTAGATGCCACCAAAGGACGAGGAGCTAGCTTTTCGCTTGAAATATCCTTGGGGGTTTATTTTGTCATCAAGTCTCGTTTATTTTCTCCTGAAGAAATGGAACAACTTTCTCCTATTCGATTTGGCGCGTAAAAGAACCCTTTTATTTTACCTAGCCTTCGTTCTTTCATACTCTTCAACACGATTTTTAGATTTTATAATTGTATCCCCACGGGTGTAAAAAGCGATTTCAGAAATACAAGTATCTTCATAAGTAGCATTTTTAGAATCAACTTCTAAGATTTCAAGTTCAATAATTCCAAAGTCACTAGCAAGCATATTATGTAGATATGCGGGACTAATATTTACAGAATAAGCATTAGGCTTTACGTTTCCTTTAGAATCTTTAGGAATGGTAATGACAAACTCCGCAATAAACTCGTTCGGCTCTTCAGAATTATCTGCCGTTAAAATTCTTATTTTAAATTTAGTTACTCGATTATTTTTATACCAAGTTTTTTCAGATATCATGTAGCCTGGAACAATAGAAATAACATCAGGGACGCTATTTCCTTCAAAGAAAAATCTAATTTTTTGCCCAATACCATCTCCTTCTACACCTTCAACCCAAGCCGTTTTATAATCATTATCCAATAAATGAGATTTTTGATACCGACCAGCACTATTTTTTAGTGTGCTGGCTACTTCTACTTTTGATGGTAATATATATTTAGTGTTATATAGTTCATCAATAGCACCATCAAAAATGTAAACTTCATCTAAAAGTCCTATTTCGGCTTTAATATCCTGCGCGTTTAATGATGTACAAGCGCATAAAAAAAGTAGGAGGCTGGAGAAGGTAAGATTAAGCATGGGTTTTGTTTTTTATAAAAAAA
>CACVAQ010000350.1:0-11315 GCA_902727865.1 uncultured Aureispira sp.
AATTTCACTAAAGAATCGGGCGTGTAGCCCGTGCCAGACCTTTGCGCCTAGCGCAAGCTTGCTCGTTCGCTACACTCATACTTCTCACCTTTAGCGAAATTTGAAACAAAAATCCAGCTTCAAATTTGTTCATCTTATTTATTGACCATTCCTTAAACCTAAGTACTCGTCCAAAAGATCTCGCAAAAAATGGCTGGTTTTATCGCCTATCCTCGTTAGCAAAAATTTGCAACTCTCCGAAAAGCGAAGCATTCCTGCTCCGATTTCTAATTCTTTATTAATTTTTGAATCGTTTGTCCACTGCCATTATTGATCGAGATATAATAAACGCCGCTAGGGAAATGTGAAAAATTAAAAACAACTAATTTATCAGAAGCTTCTTGCGTATAAACCATTTGACCTAAATTATCAAACAACTTTATTTGAATGACTTTCGGGTTCTTTTGGGTTAAAAATAATTCTCCCATTGTTGGATTTGGAAAAAGGAGATAAGGCTCTGAGTTTTCTTCTTCAGAAAATGTTTCTATAGATGTAAATACACTAAAATCTTCATCAACGGTGTGCCAACTTGTATTCGTGAAAATAGGTAGATTAAAATCAAAATAGATCGCAGCTTGATTATTCAAAATCGTATTGCTAGGCAAATTGGGCAGTTGATTCACCTGAAATGTGACAAACCCTTGAGACCCGTCCAAATTCGTTGTGCTATCGGGTAGCAAAATGCTCTCAAATCGCCATTCTAAAACTCTAGGACCATAAATTCTAAAACTGTAATTATGGCTTGATGCGCCCGAAACGACAGAAAAAATATCAAGTTCACTAGCTAATGTATCTCTTATGACAACGGTATATGCCGTATCGGTTCCTGTATTCTGAAATTGAATGACGTAATCTAAAGGCTGATTGGGGCTAATATTGTGCTCAATGCCTGTCCCTAAGGGAAAGCCCTTTTTATCATTCGGGTCATAACTGCCTGAAATAACGCCACAAAAAATATCATGATGCGGATTAGCGTCGTCTAAGGGGAGAAGATTCACTAAATCGGGCGTCCAATTCTGTAAATTACTGCCACAAGCTTCTATTGTTATGGAAGGAAAAGAGGCTCCAAGATGTAAAGGATGCTGATAAGCTTCTAATCGAATAGTTCGACCACTATCAGCGTTGATCCAAAAGGCTAAAGAATCGCCCGCCATAAGTTGAAAAGAATCAAGCCTTTCAATTTGAGCGTCTATAAACAACTGCCAAGGTGCAAAACAAGTCATGTTCTGCCCCTCATTCCGAATAACAAAGCGTATAGAATCACCGATGCATTCTCCTTCCAAAAGGATAGAAGAGCCATCATAAGCAGTAGAACAGCCAGAGACGGTCATTGGAGGATAAGGGGAGGCCGTATTATCCAATGAACAAGCGTCTAAAGGCAACAAGGTTGCTGACAGACAAAGGGATTGACCTAGTATTGCGGTTGAATCTAAATGACAATCCAACCAAAATGACACACAATCACCGTAAATTAACGTATCTACAAAAATAGAATATTGTTGATTACCTAAAGAAGTGAATGGCAAAGAACTTCCTTGCACCGTAAGTTGATTATCTAAGGTCACAACAACATAAGCGGAATCTAAGTAGACGGTACTTTCCAAAAGATTGCAGGCATTGACATATATTTTTTGGTTCGAAAAGCCTGGTCTCAAAAAGGGGGCATGAATAGATACATGGGGAGCAGGACAAATTTGGCTTTTTTTGAGTCCAACAGGTGAAATACTGGTAGCTACATTGGGATTTGTTATTGTAAATGACTGGCTTATAGGACAAGAGGACAGCCATCCGCCACTGGTATCAACGGTAGCGGTATAACTGCCAATCGGTAAGCTTGGTAAATTCCATACGCCTGTTGGACCTGTAGTCGCAATGATGCCTCCAGGGTTAATTTCTACAAGCCGTCCTGCTAATCCTTTTTCTGTCGCATCTATGGTACAATCTAAATCCAAATCTTCATATATTCGACCGATAACATTTCCTGAATAGAGCTTAAATAAAAGCCCACTCTCATTAAAAGCACCATTTAGGTCAAATGTCATCCCTGTATTGCTGTTGACATCATCTAAATTAACAAAATAGCCAATCACATAGGCATTATCTTTATTGTCAATAGCTAAGTCGGTCGGAACGTCTGTATCCCCGCATCCTCTAAGACCATTAGCGGCAATGAAATTTGCATTAGAGTCTAATTTTACCATATAAATATCATCGTACAAAGACAAACAATTGTTCTGTGAAAAGATAGCTGGACTAGGATCAAAGTCTACAAAACCTCGATACGTTCCTGTCAATAGCACCTCATTTGTAGAGGTTATACCAACTCCTCGACCACGATCTAGGTACTGACTGCCTAGTTGAATTACCCAAATTAGATTGCCATTCGCATCAATTTTTTGCAAATAAGTATCCGAACTTCCATTTGAGATCAGTAATTGAGTCGCTGGGCTTGGGTCAAAATCGACCGTATCACTAAAAAAACCTGTACTATAAATCGCCCCATGTTTATCAACAGCCAAGCCATAGCCTTCATCCGATGCGATACCACCATAAGTAGTTCCCCAAAGCAGATTACCATTAGGGTCAAGTTTTTGGATATAAATATCCCGATAGCCTCTACAATAGTGCATGTCGGTAAGGGCGCTTGGATCTAAATCTATCGAATCGGTAAAAAAGCCTTGGGTATATATGTTGTTGAAAGAATCTATGATTATCGAGCGACCTTCATCCCATTGAGGCCCACCGATAGAAGATACCCAGACAAAATTGCCATTGGAATCCAATTTAAGGACAAATATGTCATAGCCCCCATTCACGGTTCGGTTTGAAACGCCAGGTCCTGGGTCAAAATCGACCGTTGTCCCAAAATAACCTGTAATGCATGGATTTTGCGCTTTGTCTACTACAATTTTGAAACCTTGATCATAATTAGTGCCGCCGAATGATTTTGCCCAAATAAAATTGCCATTCGCATCAAGTTTGAGTATAAAAAAATCCCAATTACCATTGCTATATAATTGATGCACCCCAGGTCCAAAATCGACATCTATACTATCCGCAAATGTGCCCAATAAATAGACATTCCCGAAGCTATCTGTAGCAACAGAACGCCCTTCATCATAGCCTGGTCCTCCATAGGATTGAGCCCAAAGCAGTTGACCTTGTGCATCGAACTTTTGAATAAATACATCTTCTGCAAAAACGGTTGGTAGGTTTAATATGTTTTCTCCTGGATCAAAGTCGGTAGAGGCAGCCATAAAAAAACCTGTGGTATAAACATTTCCATGTAGGTCCGTAGATACGCCATAGCCTCGATCTCTAGCGGTGGTTCCAATGCTATAAGCCCATTCTAGTTCTACATGTTGGGCTTGAATAAAAGAAGGAGCAAGGTTGGAAATTATACTTATTAGAATTAGATAAAAAGTCTTTTTCATGAGGCGTTTTTTAGAAAAAATCAAACCCGAGAGAAGCCCTGATGAATGAAAATTCAGCTTATTTTTTGTAGAAGGTTTAACTCATCTTGTTATTTCATTATAATTGGAAATAGAGCAAATTTTAGGGGCAATTGTAAAGCAGAATGAACGGGCAAAAAATAGGCGCAGCGTAAAAAAAAGAGGTGCGAGAACAAGAGCATACAACAGTAGACGCTTATTATCACACCTCAAAAAAATTACTTCTTCCGAAAACTAATCCCACCACCGCCAGACTTGCGAGCTGGTTTTTCGGCACGAACAGCAGCCCCTTTATCAACGCCCTCTTGAATAGAGTGGTGAATATCCTTCAAATGATCCGAGAATTGTGACAATTGCGCCACGACCTGAACCATTGGATTATCCTTACTGCCTTGGAGCATTTTATCTTTATTAAAAGAATTTTTGATTTGTTCCCAACGCAAGGCCTCTTCTTCTGTGAGCGCACCGATCATTTCCTTAAACTTAAGCATATTCGATTCTGCACCTGTCGTCAAGGTTTGAGATTCTCCTTCGTAATGCGAAATAATTAACGTTTGTAGCTCCTTGTCGTTGGTAATTGGCGTAATTTTTTCGGCCAATTTATTCATGTTACGATAAGAACCCTGCAATTTGAACGAAGGCTCCGTCCGATAAGAATCCTCCATAGCTGCCGAGCGAATATATTCTAGATTTACCTTAAGAATCGCATCTCGAACGGTCAACATTCTTTTGATGACCTCGACATACTCATTAATTTCTTGGGTCGTATGATTTCCTTCAAAATCAACCCCTTCTCGACTATCTGTTTGTGCAATTTTGACAACAGGGTAGATGTCTTTAGAACTTTTGGCAGACATTTTTTGAAGAATAGAGTTCGAGGTCAAAGAATTTTCAATATAACTCAACTCAAAAATATCCTTAGTATCCCCAATAATATCCCCCAGATTGTAAATATCCGAACGGTTGGCTAACATATCAGGCACCTGAAACTTGTCTCCACTCTCTGTATATGGATTTCCAGCCATAACGACACAAACCCGCTTCCCTCTTAAGTCATAGGTTTTTGTGACGCCCTTATAAATCCCTTCAATTTTACGTTGCCCATCGGTCAACGAGATGAATTTTTGTAAAAACTCAGGATTACAATGCTGAATATCATCCAAATAAATCATAATATTGTCGCCCATTTCCAAGGCTAAATTCAGCTTTTCCAACTCTTTGGAAGCCGCTGCATTATCCGCTTCGCTAGGATCTAGAGACGTAACCTGATGCCCAATCGCAGGACCATTAATTTTCATGAAAATCAAACCCAAACGATCCGCAGCATACTCCATTAAGGTCGTTTTACCATAACCAGGAGGAGAAATTAAGAGCAACATACCCATTCTATCCGTCCGAGTCGTGTCCCCAACCGTACCAATTTGTTTGGCAAAATTATCACCAAAAATAGGTAAATACAACTTGTCAATCAGCTTGTTTCGAACAAAAGAACTTAAGACCCTTGGTTGAAATTCTTCCAGACGCAACTCTTCCTTAAAGTCATTCGCCAAGCTGCGTTTCATGCGGACATACTTCTCATATTGAGTGACAATTTCACGCGCATAATGATCTAGCTTTTGCATAAACTCATTATAATCTAAAGTATAGACACCGCCTTTGCCGACAATACTGTGAGAGCCATGCAGGCCTGTTATTTTCTGTTGTGTTTTGACATTGATAACATAACTTTCTTGATAATTTTCGGTTAGAATCGTCGTCGCCACTTCCTGCACATAATGCAAATAATTTTCATTATTACTTTGCTCTACAAAAGCACTCAGCCATTTTTGAGTCAATTGAAACTGTTCGACCAAATTATTTTCGAGCGATTTTAAAGCGGCTGTGAACGGCTTCATCGCATTCTTTTCTTCTAAAAAGGCTTGAAAAGCAATTCTAAAATCATGTGCATCGCCACTTACAATGAAATGATCTTGACGGGCTATTTCTTTAAATAAGTAATGCGCTGCTTGAGACGCTAAATGCGTTTCAAAAAGCTGGGTTTCCTCTGCAAAAGCCTCTAATTCTACTTCTAAATTGTGCAACAAGAAATCAAACTCATGCGTTTTCGGAAAGACTTGTAGAATAATTCCAGCACTCTTTATTTGTTTGCCAAAGGTGGCTTTGCGTTCGGTGGCAATAAATTTACTCCAGTATAGATTTGCCATTGCCCTTGCATCGGCATCAAAAACTAATAAATCAATATGATTGGCTAAATAGAGTAAAGATTCTAGTATTTTGGAACCATCCAAATCGTGAATACCTTTACTATAGCCTTCTTCTTTGGTGGCTCGTTGGTTAATCAGCTTTTGAACAAAAGGCAACACATCTTCTGAGATCAACTTGGTATTCGTCTGTTGTAATTCTCTAAATCCAATATAAGCCAAATATTCAGCACGATAAACGTCCTTATTTTCAGAAACAAGACCTTGTTCCCAAACTTCTTTGGTCTTTAAAAACTCTTCGTCAAGCACCTCTTCATAAAAGCCCGTTCCTGTCAAGTGATAGTACATTTTACTATCCTTCAAGGTCATGGACAAGCCCAATTTTTGTTTGTTAACAGAGAAAAAATGCTTTCCAAATCGAATGGAATTACCATCACCAGAAAACAAATCTTTCTTATCTCTTAATTGACGAATCGTATCTTCCTTGATCGTCTTCAATTTGGTCTGAATATCATCCGACTTATTCGTATCGCCTAAGTCTACTAATTTCTGAATGGTATCTCGAACCTTTTCAATCATCAAATCAGAAGCAAAGAAACCATTGATTTCATTGACTTCTTTAAAGTTCTTCGCTCTATTTTGAATGCCTTTTAAATTCCGTTCTGCGGCACTGACTAGGGCAGAGGTTCGTTTGTTAATCGACTCAATGATAGACAAGCGACGGGATTCAAACGCACTGTTAACTTCTTCTCTTTTGTCTGCTATTTTGATAATAAAATCGTCGAACTCGGCAAATTTGCTCTCCAGCTCCTCAATTTGAATCATCATTTTGGTATAATACTCGTCGCATTTAACAACGGTATCTGCAATATCCAAGTAATTGATTAATCCTTGATCCAATAATTTGGATTGCGAAGCAAATTCTGCCACCGCTTCGGCACCCGTTAAATCCCTCAAACGACGTTTGATCCCTGCTTTAGCTTGATTTAGCGTGGCAAAAATACTGGTGATATTATCAATAATTCGAGTGGTCTGCGTGGCATCGTCAATCTTAAGATTAGAGACAATTTCAATCAAGAGTTCTAATTCTTTTCCAATTTCGTCAATACGCTCTTCGAGTTGCTTTCCTTGTCGCCCCGTTTCTACCTGGTCAATTTGCCCCTGCGCTTCTGATACCCGTTCGAGATAAGGCTGCAAGGCATCATCTTTCAACAAGAACGAAACACATTCACTGGATAATTTAGCATTAATTTCTACCGCTTGTCCTTCTAATTCTTCAATCAGAGGAATATCGGTATAACGCAATTCCCGCAAGGAAATCACTTCTCCACGAACGACCCTTAAATCCGCCAAATTTTGTACAAATTGGTCGATTTTTAGATAAGAGGTAGAGCTAATTTCTTTGAATAAAGTAACCGCACTTTTTTGGGTCGTACGAATCGCTTCTCTAGTACTTTTTTTGATGCTTTGAACTTTCTCAAATTCATCAATAGCCGTATTGGCAGACATTTTAATTGCCGTCAAGGGTTCGCCCAAATTGAAGGCTTCTTCGTTCGCAATCCAATAATAAGAATCTAAGAGAACATTTGCCCGCTTATTCAAATCATAATACAAGTCATTATAGGTATCGTCTTTCCCCAATAGGCTCAACAATTCTTGTGATTCTGCCATAGCACGAACAATGTCTTTATTGCTCACTTTGTACAAGAACGAATCGGTGTATTCTGAAGGAATAATTTTCCCCTTGATATAAGGCGTTTGCCAAATTTGAATTAAGTGATGAGATGTTTTAGTTTCTTCACTTCTAAAGTAACACAACTCACCATTTGGAAACAAGGTATAGCCATTACAAAGAATCGGAGTATTGACCGTTTGTTCGATGACATTATAAGACAACAAAATATAAGAACCGTCGGCAGGATTATGAAAGACATACAAATGATCTTCTCCATTTGGCGACTGAATTCGACGCTCAAACAAATTTCCCGTTCCAGAGGTTTTGTCAAACATCTTGTAATCGCCTGTTTGCAAATAAAAACCATTAGAAAAAACCAAGCCTTGTTTTCCAGGCAATAAAACCCCTGAATTTTCTAAGGCATCAATGCGCTGAACGGTTTGTAATTTGACATTGTAAACAAAGTGCCTGAACTCTTCTTGATAAGGCTTAATTCGAATAACAATCAAGTTGTCTAAATCAGCATAACTAACCGTAGCATCACTAATTTTTTGATTTGCATGCTTGACATCTTCGGCATAAATACCTTTTCCCGTATCCGTGTTGTCTTCAATTTTGATGGTCAAATCACCACCAACTGTTTCTACAAAAACTTTGTCTAGGATAGAAATATGCGGATGCTCGCCTTGACGATACATTTCTAAACGGACAGATTCCCACTTGAACTCAAATTGATTGGGGTAGTGGTATTTTTTATCTCCAGGACTAGAGTCGTAGACCAGTTTATCGCCTTTGATTTCCCATTTAAACGTTTTTTCACTGTTCCCATCTTTAAAAATCATGTAAAAGAAGGGATCGTTTTTATCCTTGGCAAATTTGAGGAAATAAACGTCTTTAGAATAACGGTACAAACTTTTAAAGTCCGAGACAAATTTTTCATTGCCAGTCGTAAGGAAATCCAAGCTTGTTTCTTTGAAACTATTATCCGCCTTAAACTCATAAATACTAAACACATCTTGCAACTGAATATCTTTGAGCCCCATTCGGATATTGTATCCAAAAATACAAGTATTATTCAAGGCAAAAATATCTCTAGCGATACATTCATGCTTCGTTTCAATACGCTCATTACTAATGAGCTGCATTTCGATCGAGCCAAATACCTTTTTGCGCTCAACATTCAGTTTTTCCAAACGTTGTCGAAGGTCGTCCCCACTTTTGTTGAGCCGTCCTTTGATAATTTCATACGTACCGCTTTCTAATTGGGTATTGTCCTCTTGAACTTCTATTTCTTCTATGTTGTTATTGTCGTCAGCCATTGGTTTAAACTATTTTGTGCGAATGTACTAGGGATTAGTTATTTAGGTTTGCTTATTTTTAGTTCCTTAGCGAATAATGGAAATCGTTGCTCTTTGAAAAAAATGTTGCAATATAGGATAGCGAATAGTCTGCTCTGCACTAAGGGGAATGGTTGTATAGATAAAACCAGCACTTAGATTCCCTGAGTTTGTTTTAATACAAAAAAACTGTCACACAGTAATTTATAGCTGTGTGACAATTTATAGGATTCAGTTGAAATTATTTCAATAACTTTCCAGCCTCTTCGCCACCCATTCCTAAGCGACTAACCGTTTCAATCAAACCCATGACAACATCTTTATCATCACCAGCAGCCTGAGCATAGATTTTAGACAAGAGCGCAGATAAGGTCAAATTTTTAACCGACTCTGTATTAATGCCATAGTGCTCTACAAAACTACTAACTCTAGAGATTAAGTTATCGTCTCCACTACCGATTAAAGCCCCTTTAATAGCTTGTAAGTTATCACTATTATCAACTAGGCGATCAATAGATTTACCTTTGTTAACCGCACCAATAATGCTGTCAAAGAATTTAGTTTCTCCACCAACAATATCAATTTTAGCTTGTTTAAGCGCCGCAGCAACAACACTTGCTTGAGAAGATGCAATTCCCATTTGAGCTTGAATTTGAGCCAATTTGATTTCTTTCTGTTGATCGAGTTTCAATTTGAACTCTTCATGCTCTTTCCCAACACCATCTAAGAGTTTCATTGCATTCGCTTTCGCTTCAATACCTTTCGCTTCCGAGCTTAATTTTTGCTCAATAACTTTTGCCTCTGCGAATCCTTGTTGCTCTGTAACCGTAGCATCAATCTGACCTTTTTCTTTGGTCACATCCGCTTCCGCCATTCCTCGGATACGTTCAGCTTCCGCTTTCATTTGGATGGCATTCGATTCAGCTTGTGCTTTTTTCTGCAAAATATTGGCTTCCGTGGTTCCTTCCATTTCTTTCGCTTCCGCTTTTGCCTTCATAACATCCGCCTCAGCCAAACCAACCGTTGCTTCTTCCGCAGCCAATGCTTCTGCACTAATCTTACGTGCTTCTGCATCTTTTTGAGAAGCTGCTTTTTTAGCATCTGCTTCAATCACAATTTGCTGCGCTCTTACCTCCGCAGAAAGTTTGTCTGCTTCTGCTTTACGAGTTTGAAGAATTTTTTGCATTTCCGCTTCTTTAGAAGCATCAATTTCTGCTACTTTTCTAGCACGTTCAGCAGCCGCAATTTGTTTCACATCTTCGATCTTTTGATCTTCTTCAACGGTCTTTTTCTCTTCCGCTTTTCTTTCCTTGATAATTACTTGGATGTCCCGTTTGTTTTCTTCCAAGATTTTTTCTTTCTCAATCTTCGCAATACCAACAATTTTTTCACGGTTTTCAATTGCTTTTTGTTCTTCCGTTTCAACCAACTGTTGTTGTACTTTTTCCAACTCCTCTTTGTTCAAGCGAGCCAAAATAATTTGACGTTGTTTGTCTTCTTCTGCTTCGCCTAATTTTTGTTCAGATTGCTTTTGGATCAATTCAGTTTCCAAATTTTTATTAATCATGACTTGTTTCGCCGAATTTTCTTGCTCTGTAGTCAGTTCAGCAATTTCACGCTTTTGTTTTTGCTCCTCTTCAATTTCTTGTTTTTCTAAGCGCAAGATATTTTTCTTTGTTTCAACATCTTGTTCTTTGATCGTTTGTTCCCGATTACGACGAATTTGATTCGTACTTTCTTGCTCTTTAGAAGTCAATTCTTCAATTTTTCTGATCCCCTGCGCATCCAAGATGTTTTTTTGATCCAAGTCAGAAAGAGACGTTTGTTCTAAGTAATCAATCGCACAATCATCCAAAAGATAACCATTCAAATCGGTACCGATAGTTTGTAGAATCCCTTTTTTGAACTCTTCACGTTCAGTATATAGATCAACAAAGTCAAAGCCTTTACCAACTGTTTTTAAAGCTTCCGAGAATTTAGCATCAAACAAGCTGTTCAAGGTTGCTTGTTCAGAAGCACGAGCACATCCAATCGTTTGTGCTACTTCTACAACATATTTTTTGTCTTTATTAACACGAACAAAGAAAACAACTTTGATATCTGCACGCATATTATCCTTACAAATCAACCCTTCAGAACCCGCTCTATGTACTTCAATGGTTTTTAGAGAGATGTCCATTTCTTCTACTTTGTGCAGAATTGGGATAACAAAGATACCAGAATCAAGTGCGACCTTAGCACCGCCAAATCCTGTACGAATCAAGGCTTTTCCTTGAGGAACTTTTTTGTGGGCGCGAGCCACTAAGAATAAAAAGCCAATCGCTATAACTAAAAGCCCTATTCCTAGGACCATAAGAATGGTAGACAGCATATGTGTATTAATTTTGAGTTTGAGAAGCAAATAAATTTGCCTATTTTATGAAAGAGTTTATATAATGTTTTGTGTACTAATTTTCTTTTTTATGCTTAAAAGATAAGCTGTTTAAAGATCAAGAAGGGTGGAAGCAAGGCATTCGAATCCACCAAGGAATTTTATAACGATTATCTTGAATGTTCATAGGAATAGATTTAGTTTTAATAGGAATACTATTTATTATAATAGTAAGTGTCT
>CACVAQ010000350.1:11415-19501 GCA_902727865.1 uncultured Aureispira sp.
AAAGATCAAGAAGGGTGGAAGCAAGGCATTCGAATCCACCAAGGAATTTTATAACGATTATCTTGAATGTTCATAGGAATAGATTTAGTTTTAATAGGAATACTATTTATTATAATAGTAAGTGTCTTGTAATAATGTTTTATGCGATATAAAAGTTCCAAAATTTGATAAATATTGAATACTTAATTAGTTTTTTAGTTGAAATTTTGAATGCGACGTACAATATAAGATTTTCCATCATTTATTTTGTCTAGAACAACAACTTTTTCCCTTTTTCTAGAGGAGTATTCTAATCTAGTAAGACAAAGATCGCTTGTCCTAATTTAGGATCAGAAACTCTTTTAATTTGGTCTATCGCAGAGTCGTCTAAAATGTAAGGAATGTTCATCTTATTTTTTTACTGTTCCTAAGCATTTAGATTTGTTCCAACAGTTGTCCATCTCTTTTATTCGGTGTAGAATCGGAAGTTTGGTTTAGAAAAGGCTAGTGATGCTCGATTTTCTGAACAATATAGGCTTTGCCACTCTCTAGTTTTTCAATTACAACCACTTTGTCTCCTTTTCGGATAGATTTGCCGTCGTTAGACTGAACACTAAGCGAAACGATAGAGCCATTAATATCAATTTTTAATTGCCCTGTTTCTTCTTCTTTGATGCTTGTCATCAAAGTACCTACTTTGCCATCAATAACCAATGCTTTTTCAGAAGTATTTAACTTTGCAAAGATAGGCACAAGCGGAGCGGTAAAAATTTTGGAGAGCAATAAACTGACAATTAAATTTGGAAAAAATAGGAGGGCTGCCATAGATGTACTATTGCCAGGGTTAATCAAACTTGCATCATGGTTGCAATAAATAGAGATGGACCAAACGGATAGAATAATGGTCGATAATAGAACCATAAAAGGAACTCGACCAAAATTTAAAAAACGAAGGATTCCAAGGAAAGCACTGCCGCCACTTGCCGTACCAATACTGGCTACATCTGTATCCATATCCACATCAGCATCGACGTCCACATCCATATCCATGTCGACGTCTACGTCTACATCGAGGTCAACATCAATATCTATGTCGGCATCGACGTCTAAATCAAAATCCAATGAATCCATTCCAATAGCTCCAACAATGACACTAAGCCAATACAAGGATACTAAACCTAATAGAAAGGTTAAAAATAAATTTGAGGTCGAAAAAGCAGCTGTGATTAGTTCTCCCATAGGGTTGAGTTTTGTAGTGGTTCTAGTACTTGATTATAAGTAGGGAACAAAAGGTAATTTAATTTTTGTAGGATTATTTTTTCCTTAGACTTACTTGAATCTTTAAATATAACCTAAAAGTTAAAATAGCAATTAAGAATTGCTAAAAAAGATGAAAATATTAAATTTCGCATATTTAAGGAAAATGTTTTAAAAGTAAAACTATTATTTATAATTGCAAAACTATTTTACATGATATATTACACCAAAAAAGAAAATTAAGTTCCTAAAGCGAACATAATTTTCTTAAAAGTCAAAGTCTTTGTTAATTTTGTGAGATAAATTTGAATTGTTATACTCTATATCATTACTTCGTGGAAAACCCGAACTAAGCGTAGCGACCTCACGTAAGTAACAAAGGCTCAGCGTAGCTAAACTATATTAGTTTGATTATCAATAAGATAGATTTTAATTATTAGTTTAGCTAAATTACTGATAATCAAACTAATATGAAATGGTTTTTATGTTTTTTGGTAAAAAAACTAAAAATCCCACGAAGTATTACTATATAGTAGCCTTTACAAATTTAAATTTCTTTTTAAAAAGAAGAATTATTGTTTATCTACTTGGTAGCCAGTTTAATACCTTTTTTTTGAAATTAGGTGGCGGTAATTACTTAGCTAGATACGTTTTGTACGAATTATTGGATTAAAAGAATAAAATGGATTTTAAAGTAAAAACAGAGCAAAGAGTAGCGTGGGGAGATATGGATGCTTTTGGGCATGTAAACAACGTTGTTTATTTAAGATATTTTGAATCTGCAAGGGTGAAGTACTTTGACGACATTCCTGAATTAGCAGGTTTTCAGGGGGCTGAAATTCCTGTGTTGGCAAATGTTTCTTGTAGTTTTAAAAAACCAGTAGTTTATCCTGATACCTTGACAATGCATGTAGGGGTGACTAAATTGGGGCATGCAAGCCTTCAGATGTCTTGCCAAATGATTAGCCCTAAAGTTGGTTTGGCTGCTGTTGCCGAATGCACGATTGTATTAATAGATGTAAACAAAGGACACAGTGTGCGTGTACCTAATGTATGGAGAGCGGCGATTGAAAAAATTGAAGAAAAAACGTTTTAGAGCACTTCGCTTTCAGATCTCTTATTTACTCAATAGGGGCTAAAAGCAAAACAATCTATAAAAAAAATAGATGAAAAAAGAGTATGATATTCTAATTGTGGGCTATGGAATGTTGGGTAATTTGGCGGCACTTTTGTTGGCAGATATGGGAATGTCAGTCGTGGTGGTAGAAAAGAAACAAGCAACCGATATTTTAGTAGCAAAATCAGCTAGAATTGACGAGGAGATTTTGTTGGTTTTAGAGCAATTGGGGCTAATAGATGTGGTCAAAGACTTGTTGTATCCTTTGGAAGGAACTCAAATTGTAGATAAAAAAGAGCGTGTTTTATTAGAATTTAATCAAACTAGTCGAAGCCAATTTGCTCCGTTGGTTGGCTTTTATCAACCCGATATTCAAAAAATAATACAAGAAAAAGCCGCAGCGCACAAAAACATCAACCTGTTTTTAGGCTATGAGGTAGAAACGTTTGAACAGGACGAAGCGAAAGTAGATGTCTATATTAGCCCAACAGGAACACAAAATTTCATCGCCTTGGAAGCTAACTTTATGTTGGTTTGTAATGGTCAGTACAGCCGTATTGCTGATTTCTTAAAAATAGAGATCAAAGATTATAAGTATCATTCTTCGGTTCTTTGTGTCGATACGGTAGGAAAAAAAGCGACTCAGGTATCTCCCAATTATGCCCAAACGATTTACGATGCGGAATTTCCAGTTGTAAAAATGGCGAAAGGCAAGCTGCATCAGCGGTGGGAATTTCAAATGGACAAGGAGAATATAGAAGCCGATCAAACACCTGAAAAAGTGCGTCGTTTATTGGCAGCATTAAACCCGCTAGATTTAACTGTTGAGTCTGCTTTTGTTTATAATTTTGATTCTAAAATTTTAGAAAAATGGCAAGAGAAACGGGTGTTAATTTTAGGGGATGCTGCGCACATTATGCCGCCTTATTTGGGCATGGGATTATCTGCGGGGATTAAGGATGTTTATAATCTAGCTTGGAAGCTTCGCCTGATCCAAAAAGAAACCGCTTCTTTGGACTTGCTAGAGACGTATCAACAAGAAAGGCAGCCCGATGTAGAGCGTCTGATTAAGTTGAACCTCTGGATTAAACGCCTTTTTCAATCTAGTAAGTTTAACTGGATCAAGCGTTTTGTTCCAATTATACCAAAATGGTTTTTGAAAAAAAAGCTAGACTTGGCAACTAATTTAAAATCAGGTATTGTCGGTCACTCCAAGTTAAGTGGTCGTGTGGTCTGTTCCCCTAAGGTGGCCAACCACAAAGGAGATACTGTTTCTTTTAACCAAGCCTTGGAGTTTAATTTTGTTGTGTTAGGATTGGACAAAAATCCAGTGGATGCCCTAAACGCTGCGTCATTAGAATACTTGGCAACAGTAGGAACTCAATTTGTACAGTTGACCCCTCAGAAAAAGAAATTTGTACAAGATGGCCGCTATACTCAAAATTTATACGACAAAGAAGGCAAATTACAGGCTTGGATGAAAGAAAACAAAGGGCAATTTTTACTAATCCGACCCGATCGAATTGTTTATGACTTTTGTGCCGACAAAACTAGCTTAAATGCTAGTGTCAAAACGCTAGGACAACAACTCAAGGTCTCTTGTCTTTTTTCTGAAAGCTTTGAATAAAAACAATTCCAAATTTTTATATAAATACGAATTTCGTTTCGCACTTGAATGCGGTGAGATGGTAGCTAGTTTGTCAATTTTTAATTGAAAACAGCAATTCCACGAACGAATGTTTTTTTTATGCTAAATTAATGGTTATCTTTTCTTTTATAAACACAACTATGGACAATACAATTATAAAAATACACTTAAAGAATAAAAAAGATACGTTCGTTCGTCGCTTTCACCCTTGGATTTTTTCAGGAGCGATTGCGAGTATAGACGGACCGGCAGAAGATGGTCGTGTTGCAGAAGTTTATAGCCGCCAAGGCGACTTTCTAGCCATGGGACATTACCACAAAGGAAGTATTGCCATTAAGATTTTCTCTTTTGAGCAAGTCGTACCGAATGCTGAATTTTGGTACAACAAGCTACAAGCAGCCTTTGATATGCGCAAAAAAATTGGCTTGGTAGATTCCGAAAAAAGCGCCTTTAGATTGGTGCATGGGGAAGGAGATGGCTTGCCAGGCTTAATTGTAGATGTTTACAATAAGACGGTTGTGGTACAAGCGCATACGATTGGAATGCATTTGGCTAAAACACTGATTTCAGAAGGTTTGCAACGTGTTTTTGGAACAAAAATTACTGGAATTTACGATAAAAGTAAAAATTCTTTGCCCAAAGATTATGCAGCGGGTATGGAAAATGGGCTGCTTTGGGGAGAGGACTTGGAGTCGGATGTTATCATCGAAAATGGTTGCCAGTTTGAAGTCAATTGGCAAACAGGGCAGAAGACAGGCTTTTTCTTGGATCAGCGAGATAATAGAGATTTATTGCGTCGTTTTTGTAAGGACAAAAAAGTATTGAATGCTTTTTGTTATTCTGGCGGTTTTTCTGTTTATGCCTTGCAAGCTGGAGCGACAGAAGTACATTCGGTCGATTCCTCTGCGAAAGCAATCGAGTTGGTCGATAGAAATGTTGCTTTAAATGGTTTTGAAACGGCCAATCATCAAAGTTATAAAGATGATGTCTTGCGGTTTTTAAAAGACAAAGAAGAAACCTATGATGTGATCATACTCGATCCTCCAGCGTATGCAAAGACGGTTTCGAAGCGTCATAAAGCCGTACAAGCGTATAAACGTTTGAACATAGAAGGCTTAAAGTTAGTAAAAAAAGGCGGTGTGTTATTGACCTTCTCTTGCTCGCAAGTCGTCGATAATCAGTTGTTTTATAATACGATAACGGCTGCTGCAATTGAGGCAAAACGAAAAGTACGTGTATTGCATCGCTTGACACAACCAGCGGATCACCCTGTAAATATTTTTCATCCTGAAGGGAATTACCTAAAAGGGTTGGTGCTTTATGTAGAATAGAACGGGGCGAATTCTTCCTTCTTACTATATTTTGTAGTTAAGTTGTATTTAGTTGATTATCAGTAAGGTGGATTTTATTTGTAAAAGTATTAATGAGTAGGAAGTCGTTTATTATCAAAAGAAATAGACGACTTTCTACTTAAAAGGGACGAGGCATACCGCCTAATAAAAAAAGTGGTTTAAAGGATTGCCACAGGATTGGTTAAAGAACGAAAAATTAAAACCTGGAAGAAGCAGCGCAGCTAAGTACTCGAATAAGTAACAAGAATAAAAAGAATTATCATGAAAAAATGTCTCCCTATATTGTTGGTGCTTTATTTGATTTTATTGTCTGCTTGTAATGCGACTCGAATTGTGAAACCCTTGGCAAAAAAACAAGTGGCTGTAGGTTTAGATTTTGGAGGGCCTATTATGGATTTTGCAGGGACTAAAATTCCTGTTCCTTTTTCTTCGGTTACAGTGGGCTATGGAATTGATTCTAATCTAACGGTTTTTGGCGGGGCAAATATTACGTCTGCTATGTTTGGAACGATTCAATGCGACCTTGGAGTCCTTGGAGAAGTAATTCGACCACAAAAAGGCTATATTCCAGGTTTGAGTGTCGGGGCTAGTAGCCAAATTTTGGTGGATGTATTTGAAGCTAATTTTAGATTGTATCCAGTCGTCGATGTCAATTTATACTGGAATTATTTGCCCAAACACGAACACTACTTTTATGTAAATTGGGGCTCGTGGTTTGACTTATGGGATCGAACGCAAGGGCGAGCAAATACAAAACTCTATTATCCTAGTTTTTCTTTGGGGCATACCTTTGAAAATAAAAAAATGCGCTATACGATAGAAGGAAAATATATTACACCAGGTCTTGCTAATGGGGGAACACCTGTGAAGTTTAATGGAATTGATGGTCATGGTGCTTGGGGCGTCTACCTTTCTATTTTTAGGAAATTTTAGTAAGCTTATAAAGGGCCTAATTGAGAACGGATTAAACATAGATAGGATGAAAAAGATAGGATTTGTTTTGTTGTTTCTAAGCATTGTTTTGACTGGATGTCGTTTAGATGATTTTTTGTTTAGACCACTTGCCTTAACAGAATATAAATTTGACGCTTTTGAAGCAGAACAGCATTTTGTTTTAGAGGCTTCTTACACAATTCCAGAAAATCTGATTGAGTTAATGACCTTAGAGTCTGGACCAGAAGAGGACCGAGAAACGATTTATGCGGCTTATATTGGCGATCCATCTAGAATCAGTCAAGATACCGTTATTTTGTATTGTCATGGGAATGCTGGACACATGGATTATTACTGGCAACGGGTCAAACTATTGGCCAATACAGGAGGAAAGAACCGTTTTGGTGTGCTTTTTATGGATTACAGAGGCTATGGAAAATCAACAGGAAAGGCAAGCGAAGCAGGCTTATATTATGATGTAGATGCTTGTATGAAATGGTTGAAAGCACAGGGCTTGACGGACGACCGTTTAATCATATACGGTTTTAGCATGGGAGGAGCGCCTTCAACAGAACTAACCGCAAATCCAAGAACGTTAACGCCTAGTAAATTGATTCTAGAAGCGCCTTTTGCTTCTTTTGAATTTATGGCGCAAGATATTGCAAGAGTTTCTTTTGCAGGGTCTTTTTATGGTGATTTGGAGATTGATAATTCAGTAGAAATACAAAAGGTCGAGCAACCCTTTTTGTGGATACATGGGACTGCCGACGATTTTGTTGGGATTCATCATGGAGAGCTGGTGCAGCAAAATTATCAAGGAACACATAAGGTCATTCGTCGAGTGGATGGAGCAGAACACAGCACGGTTCCTATGGTCATGGGTTTTGAAATTTATATGCAACTAATGGTCGATTTTATTACAGGAGAAATATAGTTTAAGCAATTTTTTACGATTTTTAAGGTACTTATAGCGAACAAACAATGCCCAAACACACAGAGTTAACCCATCAAGCTTTTGCAGCCTACTCCTCTCGGAGTTTTGAGTCGGCATTAAGTTTACTGTGTCGAGCCTTGAACTATTGGCAGCCAACCGATAAGCCGCTTTCCGATGGCAGTTACAATGCGCTTTATGATGCGGTCGAAATGGTCGAAAACTTGTCTATTCATCTACCCGTCTGGGAAAGAAATACCTACAGCAACAAAATAATTCAAGGACTCAAGGACACTTTAGATCATTTAGAAACAATTGATTGGGCGGAGTTTAATGAACAAGTTGAAGCCTTCAAACACTTGTTAGAGGGCGTGCAAATTGGCTTTGATTTTTTTAGTAATAACGGACTTTCTTTGGTAGATCCGAATCCTATTTTATCTTTTGCTTTGACTCAAAAAGGAGAAATAGAGTTGCTTAAATGGACGGAAAGCCTTCAAGTAGAGACCTTAATTGATGCATTTAAGGCTTGTTTTAAATTGGAGATGACAAGTTTGGAGCAATGCCAAAAAGAAATTCAGAAAGCCTTGGATATAAGCGATGTGAAAAGGGCAGAGGCTTTGTTAGAATTAATGATGGAAGCTTATCCTGCAAACAAAAAACAGGCTTTTTTGCAATTGGGAGACCTGCACTTTCAAGCAAAGGCGTATCAAAAAGCAGCGGAGGCTTATATGAAAACGGTTGTATTGGGAACGCCCAAGGAGTCGGTGCGTAAAAACATTCAAGTGGCTTGCAATGCTTTGGCCGCAGATACAGAGAATTCTAAGGAGGCGGCTCGCTGGAGAGAGGTTTTGATTAACTTTTTTTAGGGG
>CACVAQ010000351.1:0-11407 GCA_902727865.1 uncultured Aureispira sp.
CCGAACTAAGCGTAGCGACCTCACGGATTAACAAAGGCTCAGCGCAGCTAAATCGTATTAGTTTATTGCATGAGTGCTTCGCTTTGATTATCAGTAGTATGTATTTCTGCCAATTAAAGCATTAAAATACTGATAATCAAACTAATGCAAGATGCTTTTTTATGTTTTTCATAGAACCCGAACTAAGCGAAGCGACCTCACGTAAGTAACAAAGGCTCACGACCACGAAGTAGCAGCGCAGCTAAGTAAACACTAAAAACCACGCAGTAGCAGCGCAGCTAACAATAAGCGTAGCGCACATGAACGTAGTGAACTAATCAACGGAGTATTACCTATGTATTAGCCTAATAAATGTATAAATTATATACGTAACAACACATAATATTTCGTGGGATTTTTAGTTTTTTACCAAAAAATATAAACACCATTCTCTATCCAGTTGATTCTCATAGCGCCAACTTCATTCGCTCATTCAATCTATCTCACTAATAATCAAATCAATAGCTTTCTAAAACGACCTAAAAAATAGAAATCAGGCTCCCTGTAACATGAATCGACCACTTCACCTCCTCTATATTTCAGTCCTTCCAAATTTGACAAGGAAGACAAGACGACGCATACAGCACTCTATTCGTCCTCGTCTTCCGAAGCAATAATTTCAAACGTTCGACTAATAGAACGCCCCTGTTCATCTACAATCGTGATGGTATGTATTCCTCTAGAAGGATTTAACTCCATGTAATGCAACTCTTGTGTTTGACCAATATAAGCCTTGTCCAAATGCCAAAAAAGTTGTGCCGAAGTACTGCTATGTTTTGCTTCAAAAACAGTCCGACTCTTCGTCTCGTCCAAGTTCGTAGGCACATAAATTTTCATATTTGCTTCTGGGTAAACCAGTTCCATGCGTTTTTTTTGCGAATTATTTAGACTTTTTTTACAATCTTCTCGATATTCTGGAAGGATTTTATAGCTCGGATGTTTCTTTTGATAATACCAACTTTGAGTGGGTGGTAAGACAAAGTAATTGACGTGTTTCATTTCCATTGGGGACAGGCAATCACTATGCACTTGATGCGCTCCATCTTTTGACAAATGTATTTTCTTATGATAAGGACAAATCTTAGACTTTGCGGCAGTCTTCGGTTCTTCTTTTGTAATAACATTCGTACAATATTCCGAGGCGATGTGTCCACTCTGTTGGCAGATCGGCAAGGCAATTAAATCATCGTGTGGTTGTTCAAACCAAGTTCTCCCTGGATTTAAGACATGAAAAATATCAAACAAAATAGGCGCTGCGGCATGTACCCCTACTAATCCTGGTCGTCCTTCTCCATCGGCATTACCGACCCAAATTGCTACGACATAACGAGGTGTACAGCCCACTGCCCAAGCATCTCTAAAACCAAAACTAGTCCCTGTTTTCCAGGCGACACGATGTGCCGATGGAAAGCTTTTCCAAAAGACCTCTTCATTGGGCCGAACGACTTCCTGCATTGCTTGAAAGGTATGCCAAATCGCCCCTGCGGATAAGGGGGTGTTTTTTTGTAGCTTATCGTGTTCTGCTTCAAGCAAACGCCCTTGTGACCTTTCTTTCAAATAGTTTAACGCTCTAAAATTATTCGGATCATACAAACCATTATAGGCATAACAATTTCCAAGGTTTCGAGCCATTCCGCTATACATTGCCCCTAAATCCCACAAACTAGTTTCTGCTCCTCCCAAAATTAAAGTCAAGCCATAATGTTTAGCCGAATGCGTCAAGGTAGTCATTCCGATGCGCCTTAATTTATCCGCAAAACGCATCATACCAT
The DNA here is from genome assembly GCA_902727865.1 of uncultured Aureispira sp. Lineage (GTDB taxonomy): Bacteria > Bacteroidota > Bacteroidia > Chitinophagales > Saprospiraceae > Aureispira. Next base: position 1,812 of record CACVAQ010000351.1, read on the forward strand.
AATCTTTGAGCATATGCACCGAAGGAATATTCAACGATCTCGTAATCACTTCATTTGCAGGAACGACTCCAGCATAGCTTTTATCATAATTCTTAGGCGTATAGCCTCCAAAATGCGAGGGAATATCTGGACACAAAGCCCCCGAAGTTAGCTCTCCAGCGTGCAACATGGAAGCATATAGGAAGGGTTTCAAAATAGAGCCACTACTTCTAGGGGCGGTAATAATATCAACCGCAGGACTGTGTTCATCGGCGGCATGTGGTACATTTCCTGCATACGCCACCACATCTCCAGTCTGTACCTCTACGACCAAAGCAGCGGCATTATAAATTTCATTTGATTTTAAGACTTGATAATGGCGATCCAAAATTTCATTCACTTGAACCTGCAAACTCAAATCAATCGTAGAATGAATAATTCCTTTGTTTTTTTTGCTTAAGACCAATTCTTTGTGTACTCGCTCCAACAAATGAGGGCTCCAACGAGGCAAAGGTTTTGGTTTATCAGGTAGGTTTTCTAGTTGGGCCAATTGACAAGTAATGCTGTCCATTTCGCCATTCGCACAAAGCTTCTCCAACAACCAGTCACGTTTTTTTTTCAATTTTGCCCGATTTCGCCCCAAATGAATCAAACTAGGACTATTCGGCAAGACTGCCAACATACAAGATTCAGCCCAAGATAACTGTTGCGCACTTCTTCTAAAGTACTTCCAAGCAGCAGCATCTAAGCCAACTACATTCCCACCAAAAGGCGCATTAGAGGCATACAATCCTAAAATCTCCTCCTTAGAACAAGACCATTCCAAACGAGTCGCTAAGAGCACTTCTTTTACTTTTTCGAAGACTGTTCGTTGTCGGTTTTTACGGGCCATTCGAAAGGTTTGCATCGTAATCGTACTGCCTCCACTTACGCGACGACCTTGTTGGGTATTCAGTCGAATGGCTCTCAGTATGGCCCAAATATCAACCCCCCAATGGTCTTCAAATCGCTTGTCTTCAAAGGCGATAATTGCTTTTTTAAATTTAACAGGAACGCTATCGTTGTGTGGAAAACGCCACTGCCCATCCTTTGCTATTTTGGCCCCTAGCAAAGCGCCTCTTTTATCAAATAAAACCGTAGAAACAGGATCGTGAAAAAGTTGTTTGGGCAAACAGTAGTAGTACGCAATCGTGCAGAATAGCAAGAAAGTAAGTATTTTTTTGGGGTGTCTTTTAAGTAACTTCATGTTTTAGGAATAAATAGAACGGTTATAAGTAAGTGCTGCTGTTGTCTAGCAAGTAAACAAACTATTCCATTCAAACACTAGACCTCGCTCCCCTTAAATTTTGTTGCTTTATTATTTGGTAATACTTCCCTATTATTCGGTTTCTCTTTTGGGTTTAGAGCTTCTTCCCTACCACAATTGTAGATAAACCCGCCAATCGAAAGACCAAGCGGTCAATCCATTTAAAAACAGGAACAAAGGCATTATAAAGGCGCATTTGTCCTCCTGGAATGGTTTCATTCTTTTGTAGTTTCCCCGAAATAATCCAAGCAAATATTCCCATAAAATTAAAGTATTGCTTTTTGATAATGTTCAACTCATTCTGCTCAAAAAGCACCGTCAATGTTTTTTTGTTGTAACGTCTATAATGGTCTAAATCTTTGTCCAAGCCATTGTACAAGCTTTGGTAGGAAGGTACAAGGATAACCAAATGCCCTTCTTTTTTAAGAAGTTTCTTTGCATTTTTAATCGCAAGACTGTCGTCGTAAATATGCTCCACTACGTTGAGGGAAAAAATGCTGTCAAAAGAAGCAAATAAGTACTGAAACTTTTCGTCAAAAGCAGGATCAACCAAGTCAATCAAAGCCACGCCTTTCAAATTAGGATAAGCCTCAAACTTTTGTTTTAGTTCATCACAATAGCCTTGGCGAATATCTGACAAGAGAATAGAAGCCTTTTCTTGTAAAAAGAACTGTGAAATGTTTCCTACTCCACTTCCTATTTCCAATATGTTTCCTTTACAAAAAGGACGTATAGTCTCGTAAGTCCAACGATTGAACTTATCAGCACTACTAATTACATCCAAGGTATCTCCTCCTACTTGGTCTACTTCTTTAAACTCAATTTCTTTCATAAGACAAAGATAAAAAAAGTTGTCTCGATTATATGTAACAGTAAAGAAATAAGATGACGATTCCTTATTTATACGCTACACGATAGTTTTTTTGAAATTAAACAAAAACATAGTTCAGCAAAGCTAATGGGCTTTTTTCTAAACAGATCGTAACGCTTAGGGTAAAGTCGTTTATTGACTATTGCTTGATAAATTTTACTTGTTTAGCAAACTTGTCTTTGTACAGTTCAATCACATAAGCCCCTGCTTCGTAAGTAGAAACATCAATCGTTTCCACCAAAAAATCGCCCGCAACAGCCTTATTGATGAGTAGATTACCCGATAGATCAAAAATACGGATATACGCACCAGATAAGTCCTCTGAAGAGTTTTTAACAACATTCACGACATCTCTAGTAATGGTCGGATAAATCATAATATTTGGCAAATTCAAGCGATCATTACGTACAACAACAATAATACTAGAAACCTCCTGAGAAGCTGATAATTGTGTTGTAATTCGATAGTAGACTTCTGCTCTGAATATATTATTATCACTGTACCTATAGCTTTTTACACCAGTGGCAGCTGATTTTTTGATCGTTTTAATGGCCTCAAAATTAATGGCATCCAACGAACGCTCTAAAATAAAATGCTCCACATGGTGCTCTCCATCTGTCCTCCAAACCAAGTCAATTCCAACATCTGTTGGCACTCCAACAAAGCTCGTCATATTAACAGAGTCCATCTGTGCATTTAAGCTACAAATGCTTCCTAAAAAGAATAAAATTAAGTGTAGAATTTTTTGTTGCATACTGCGTATTTTTAATTTTTATAATAAAGTTAACTTGCTGATATAGACATAAGTTACAAAAAAAAAGCTCCTGAAAGAGTATTTCAGGAGCTTTTTAACAATTACGATTACGTTCTACTTATTTTTCTTTTTAATGCTTTCTTGGTCCGTTCCAAACACTCTATCCCAAAAAACATTACTCAAACCAAAACCTTTGTCGTGGTCTACATAATGATGATCCAAATGATTTTTTTGAATATCTCTAAACCATTTGTTCTTAAATTTTGCATAATGTGTTGCATAATGCATCATGTCATACGTAACATAACCAATTACAAAAGAAGCAAAAAATCCGTGATGCATTCCCATACTTCCACCAAACAAATACACGACAAAAAAGTAGAAAAACCAATACATCATTACAGCTAAAAACAAACTAGCTCCCGTAGGAATGACCAAACGCATTGCGTCATTTGGATAGTCGTGATGACAGCCATGAATCATAAAATGCATTCTTCTACCCCAATCACTGTCGATTTGTAGATGAAATAAATAACGGTGCAAAAAATACTCAAACAAGGTCCAAACTAAGATCCCTGCAAAAAACATCCCTGCAAAACCAGTAAGCGTTAAGCCTAAGTTAAACGCAGAATATATAAAATAAAGGATGATTGGCACAAATATAATCGGTACTGTAATTGGATGTGCTCTCGAAAAATAGTCTAAAATATCGTTTTCAAACATTCTTGGAGATTCATTCTTTGCGGATACAAATTGATCGTTCCCTTTCATGTTTTATCTCTTTTAATGAAGCGAGTGCTTCGTATGAAGAAAAAAAGAAGGTTACTTAAACAAGAAAAATGGATGCCCTTAATTTTAGTGCTACATTTTTTTTTGTATTCCCTCTTCTATTTTTTTATTATAATGAAGTTCTAGAAAGATTGTTTATACTTAAAAACATTCCTTCAACAATTCATTTATTTTGGATGGGGCAAAGATAGGTATTTTTTATACAAAAGGTATTTTTCACACAAAAAAAAACAGGCTGCTTCCTAAAGGAAACAGCCTGTTTTAATTAATTATCTAAATTTATCGTACTAAAAATAGCACAATTTAGCATATATTAAGCTTCTGGAGCTTCTGGGTTTTCTTCTTCTGCTACAACCTCTTCAACAATAGGTGCATCAAAAATATTGCTATTTCCAGTAGTATCTACGACTACTGGTGTTGCAATAAAGATAGAAGAGTACGTTCCTACTAAGATACCAATCAACAATGCAAATGCAAATCCGCTGATTCCTGAACCACCAAATAAGAACAAAATTAGAACGACTAACAAAGTTGTTAATGAGGTAATACATGTACGACTAACGGTGTTGTTAACAGCAGTGTTTACGATATCTTCGAAAGATGCTTTGTCTTGCATGTCTCTACCAACTTCCCGAATACGGTCAAATACAACTACCGTATCATTAATAGAGTAACCAATCACGGTCAAAATGGCCGCAATAAATGCTTGATCAATCTCTAAAGAGAAGGGCATAATACCTTTGAATAAAGAGAAGATAGACAATACAAATAACACATCATGTACCAATGCCGCTAATGCACCAGCACTATACTGCCATCTGTTAAATCGCAACAAGATGTACAAGAAAATAAAGATTAAAGACAAGGCTGCTGCCCAACCTGCTGAATTACGAATATCATCCGCAATCGTCGGTCCAACTTTAGAAGAAGCACTCAAATAGAATCCTCCCGTTTGTCCGCCTTCTACAGGCTCTCCTGCTGCAAAATCATCATAACTGATGTCATTACCAGAATACGCTTTTGCACCTTCGTATACTTTTCTCAAAATAACAGAATCCGCATCAATTTCTAATTCGGTCTGTAAGAAAGAAGTCGTTATTTTAGCTTGTGTTGATTTACTAAATTCTCTTACAACTGTTTTATTAACGTTTGTTTTGTCTTTTCCAACAGAAGTAAAGGCTTCTTCAATTTTTCCTTTGAAAGCAGTTGCGTCTACATTTTCAGCAAACTGAACCGTATAAGAACGTCCACCTTGTAAATCAACTCCAAGCTCAAATCCATTCGTAAACATAGAAATGATACCTGCTGTTAAAATTAATCCAGAGATACCATAAGCAACCTTACGTTTGCTAACAAAATCAATCCCTGGATTTGCTAAAATGTTCTTAGACCAACTCGCCCATACGCTTACTTCTTTGTTTCTTTCCATGTAAGAATCAAAGATCATACGGCCAATTAATACCGCAGAGAATACAGAACAAACCACACCAATAATTAATACAGTAGCAAAACCTTTAATTGGTCCTAAACCAAAGTTATAAAGAATTCCTGCGACAATCAACGTAGTAATATTGGCATCCAAAATAGCCGAGTACGAATGGCTAAATCCTTTTGCAATCGCTGCTTTCCATTCTTGCCCTCCTCTCAATTCTTCTCGGATACGCTCAAAGATAATTACGTTGGCATCTACTGCCATACCAATTGTCAACACGATACCTGCGATACCTGGCAAGGTTAATACCGTACCAAATGAAGCCAAAGAACCAAAGATAAAGAATATGTTTAGGAACAATGCAAGTACTGCAATGACACCTGCCATTGAGTAATATCCTAACATAAATAATAGAACTAGTAAGAATCCTCCTACCAAAGACCAGATACCAGCCGAAACCGTAGCAGCACCCAAAGATGGTCCAACAACAGCTTCTTCAATAATTTCAGGTCTTGCAGGCAATTTACCAATACTCAAAATATTTGCAAGGTCTTTTGCTTCTGTTACTTCTGCAAATCCTCCAGAAATAGACGTATTTCCATTTGGAATTGGCTCGTTTACATTTGGAGCAGAGTATACCTTGTTATCCAAAACAACTGCTACTTGACGACCAACATTATCTGTTGTCATCTTTTTCCAAATACGTGCTCCTTCTTGATCCATACTCAAAGAAACTGCAAAACCGTTTCCTGATGGATTTGGTGTTGGATACGATTGCACCACACGCTCACCACTTAAAACTGAATTGTCTCTTCCTTTTGTATTTAAAGCATATAATGCTACTATATTTTGTCCCTTTGTATTTTCAAATGGTTTTGAATCCCAGACAAAACGAATTGATCTAGCTTTTGATCCCAATGCTTTTTTCGCTGCTTTAGATTTTAAAATCTTTTCTACTGCTGCTACATTAGACAATTCAGCGTAACCAATCACTCCTGAAAGGTCTGCATTCGTTTGTGCAAAATTTAACCCTAGAATTTCGAACAATGGTCCAGCATCTGTAGAGTCACCAGCCAAGTCGCCTTCTCCTCCTAAATCGCCTAAACCAGCTAAGGTAGAATCGCCTTCGATACCAGTTGTATCTGTTGCCATTCCCGTTGTATCTAAAACAGGTGTTTCTAGTACTGGAGTTGTATCTTTAGGTGCGTTTAACTTTGCTTGCTCTCTTAAAGTTTCATTCAAAGAAATCAACTCATTTTGAAGATCTGCGTTTTGGTGCAATTCCCAAAACTCTAAGTTTGCTGTTGCAACTAGGTATTTTCTTGCACGTTTAGGGTTACGTACCCCAGGCAATTCTACTGTAATTCTGTCGGTGTTCTTATCCAAAGAAACAACGGGTTGAGCAACACCATAACGGTCAATACGTTTTTTCAATAAGTTGTAGGTACTTTCTACTGTTTCTTCTGCTACTTTTCTAATCGCAGTTAAAACTTCTTCATTGGTAGAACCAACTCCAACTTCTCCTTTCAAACGATCGCTTACAGAAAATAAACGCGCCAATGGCTTGTCTGACAACTTACTATATTCTTCGCCAAATAGTGTTACATAATCTGTTTGTGCAGATTGCTGTGCTACTTTTGCTAGATCCAAAGCTTTCAAAAACTCTGGATTACTACTTTTACCAGACAATACAATGATTAATTCTTTCAAATCTACTTGCATTACAACACTCATACCACCTTGAAGGTCTAAACCCCAGGCAATTTGTTGTTGTTTTAATTCTTGATAATTATAGCTCTTAATAAGCGGTATTGTAAATACAGTCTTGTTTGAAACTGAATCCAAATAAGCATTACGGAACGAATCTCTACGTTCTTCTTTTTCATTGGAATCCGTCATGTGCGAAATAGATGCCGAAGCATATTGGTCCGCATTAGATTCTACGCTTTTGGTTGGAAACCAAAGCAAAAATTGGTAGGCAACTACCAATAATGCTACGCCTGTAAAAAATTTAATCAGTGCTTTTCCTTGCATTACTTTTTATGATTTGTCTTAAAAATTTGTTCTGTGCTGTAATGTAGCTTCTTGTTATAAAAAGCTAAAAACAGTCTTATTTGTGCTCAATTTACCTCCACTAAATTGTTTAGTCGTTGATAAATGGAGTGCAAATATAGATTTTTTTAAGTATGGTTGAAATAATTGGCTCATAAAATACCAGACAAAGCGTAGAACCTCAATTTATTATTTGAGTTTTTGTTCTATTTTCAGAAATTTGTTGTGAGTACTAATAACAATCAAATTGTTAGAAGACGTCGAAAACATGTCTTACTCTGTTGGTTTTTATTTTTTTGTTCAACGTAATATTGAACTTTTGTTTAGTCCTACTTATGCACTTGGGGGACCCCGTTTGGGGGTATACAAAACCACATTTGGTGTATGTGCCTGAATGTCGTTTAGAGAATAAGGACTGACATTTTGAATGAAGGGGAGACCTTCTAAATAAGCCAGTCTAGGAACCAATTGAATCGCCAAAAAAGGGGGACTCTGGTCAATATCTTTGGCATCTGTGATGCTTCTTTTTGTAATTTGTTGCCCATCCTCAGGCATTACAGGAGATAATAACTTAAACAACAAGACATCTCCTCCTCTATCTTGCTCTATATCTATTTCTCCACTTGTATTAACATAAGTAATACCTTGAGCTGTCGAACAAGACCAGAATTGCGAGGTGACGAGCACCACTGCAATAATCCCCACAAAGAGTTGTGCAAGTATCTTGTTCATTAAGAAATGGATTTTTTTATGATTATTAATAGTTTGGTAATGTCTTAATTTTTATCAAAAAAAACCAAAATCAAGAAACGATTACCGAGCTAATGACCGTATAGCAAAGTGTTAAATTAGAGAAATATACGCTTATACAGGAACAAATAGTCATTTTTTTTAATAAAAAACCGCTTTTATAAAAAAACATTCACCTCTGGTTCTAATAAAATTCCAAATTTTTCTTGCACAGAAGCTTGAATTTCTTGCGCTAATTCCCAAATTTCACTTCCCTTTGCATTTCCATAATTCACCAAGACCAAGGCTTGTTGTTTATGGACTCCAGCATCGCCTTTTCGATAGCCTTTCCAGCCTAATTGGTCAATTAGCCAGCCTGCTGCCAATTTACGATGCTTATCATCCACCCGATAAACAGGGATAGAAGGGTATTTTTCTTGTAACAAGGTTACCAAATGATTCTCTACAATAGGATTCTTAAAGAAAGAACCAGAATTTCCTATTTTTTTAGGGTCGGGCAATTTTTCCGTCCGAATTTGAATCACCGCATTACTAATCGAACGAATAGACAAAGGCGTTTGAGAAGCTTCTAAGACTTGTTGAATTGCTCCGTATGACGTATTAAAGACGGCTTCTTTGGACAAACGCAAGAAAACGCGGGTAATAAAATACGTTCCTTTTGCTTTGCGTTTAAAAATACTATCTCGATATCCAAAAGCACAATCCTCAAAAGCAAGTGTTTCAACCTTCCCAGTCGATAGATTAACAGCCTCCAAGCGGTCAAACACATCCTTTAATTCCACTCCATAAGCTCCAATATTCTGTATTGGCGCAGCGCCTACGGAACCAGGTATCAAAGATAAGTTTTCCAAACCCGCATAGCCTTGTTCGATACACCAGCAGACAAGGAGGTGCCAAACCTCCCCTCCTCCTACTCGAATTAAGGCCGTTTTATCGTCTTCTTCTACCAGCTCAATGCCTTTAATTTTATTGTGAACAACCAAACCCTCAAAATCTTTGGTAAATAGCAGATTACTACCTCCTCCTAAGATAAGATGTGCCGCAGGCAAGGGCAACAATTCTTGTAATTGCGCTTCTGTTTCTACTAAAGTGTATCGAGTCGCTTTTACAGCTAAACCAAAGGTATGTAGTTCTTGCAGAGAAATATGTTCTTCCATCCGAATTTTTAGTTTCTATAATACATCAATACCCCACCACAAAGGGTCAATACGATCATACAAAGTGTAGAAATACGCATAGACAATTTCATGCTATTGACGTGTGATAAAATGAGTTTCTCTTTGTCTGGATGTTTGGCTATGACTTCACGCTCCATCAATGCTTTGTTCAGTACATGTTGTTTGCCGAACATCACGCCCTGTTCTGCTAGTTTTTTAAATGATTTAAATGTCTTTATTCGAAAAAAAACATTCGCAACCAATAGAAAACCAAAGGTTGTAATAGTTATTGTAATTAATGTATCTTGCATAGTGCTTTGTTTATTTAAAGAGTGCAAAAGTACAATAATAAGAAACGATTAAAAAATAACTTCGTTATAAAAGTTTTAATAATTTGAATAATAGATCTTATGAAAATCCCTCTTTTAGTTTCCGTTGCCGATGTGACTCCAGAAGTATTAACCCGTTTAGAAAAAGCAGCCGTTGGGGTTGAGTTGTCTTATTTT
>CACVAQ010000351.1:11507-19359 GCA_902727865.1 uncultured Aureispira sp.
AAAAGTTTTAATAATTTGAATAATAGATCTTATGAAAATCCCTCTTTTAGTTTCCGTTGCCGATGTGACTCCAGAAGTATTAACCCGTTTAGAAAAAGCAGCCGTTGGGGTTGAGTTGTCTTATTTTGCTTACCCTTCTACTTTAGAAGCGCCCGATTTGGCACAAAAAATCCAAGCATACAAAGATATGTTGCATGATTTTTCTCAGCCAATTACCATGCATGGAGCCTTTTATGATTTATCTATAACGGCCAGAGATCCTAAAATTTTAGAAGTGACTCGATTTAGAATCAACCAATCTCTAGATATTGCGCTTCAGTTAGGCATCAAAAAACTAGTCTTCCACACCAACTACAACCATTCTAGGCGACCAGGTTATAAGGCGTATTGGATTCAAAAACAAATTGACTTTTGGAAAACCTTTATTCCTAAAATAGAAGCAAATGAGTTGACCTTGCACCTTGAAAATACGCAAGAAGAAGATTACAGTTTCATTGGTGGCATTTTGGATGGTCTCGATCATCCCAACTTTAAAACCTGTTATGACACAGGACATAGCCACTGTTTTACACAAGCACAAAATCCCCCCTTAAGTTGGGTAAAGGGCTATGGAGATCATTTGTCCTACATTCATTTGCACAGCAACGATGGTACACTAGATCAACATGTTGCGTTTACGAAAGGAAACGTCAATTTTGAAGGCTTTTTTGAAGCGGTTCGTGCCTTAAAAAACCCTCCTTATCTCATTATTGAAGTGGCGCATAGGGAAGAGTTTTTGATTTCATTAGAAGCCTTGCGTAAACTCGGTTTTTAGGCATGGATAGGTCTGGTCTCAGACAGCTTGAATGGATCTAAGACCAGACTCCGAACCTACGCTACGGTCAATGGTAGGTTAAGACAATTTTGCTTCGATTGCCTTCATTAAATTAGGAATTGTATTTTTTATAGGTTGGTATTTTTTTTCTAATTCTTCCATCGTTGCATCTGTAGGCAATAGCTCCGCAATCAAATCACAAATTTGATACAGTTCGTCCAAATGCAAGAGTTCTAAATTGGGTTTAATTTTATGCAAATGTTTTTGAATAATTGGACGATCGTTGGACTGAAAAGCCAAGTCCATATTCTCAGAAAAATTTGATAGCTCTTCTTTAAACAAAAACAATAGTTCTTCTGCTAAAGCTTCGTTGCCGTCTGTCATTATTAATAACTGTCCAAAATTTTCTTGATAGGAAGTTTCATCCCTTATCGGAATTTCTATTGAAGGAAGCACCTTTATTTGTGCCGTTGCTTGCATTTCGTGTGTATATTTCACAATAATGGCTCGCAAAGCCTCTATCTTAAAAGGTTTTGCAATGTAATCGTTCATTCCTATATTAAAACACTTCTCTTTCTCTTTACTTAAGGCATGTGCAGACATCGCAATAATTGGTGTTGTGGTGTCATTTTTCCTAATTTCTAAGGTAGCCGCAAGACCATCCATCTTCGGCATTTGTATGTCCATCAGAATCAAATCGTACGACCGTTCCGCTAATTTCAACAATGCTTCTTCGCCATTATTAGCCAAATCGGCATTACAATACAACATATTTAGATAAATTAACGCTAACTCTTGGTTGACCAAATTATCTTCTACCACCAAAATATGGAGTTTTTGCCCATTTTTCGACTCCAAGGCTAATATTTCTTGTGGATGCTCTTCGTTTTCAAGAGACAAGGCAGGTACATTTTTGAATGGCAAAGAAAAATAGAACGTAGACCCTTTTCCAAGTGTGCTCTTCACGCCAATTTCGCCGCCCATTAACAAGACTAGTTTTTTAGAAATACTTAAGCCAAGTCCCGTTCCTCCATATTCTCTAGTGGTGTAGCTTTCTGCCTGCGTAAACGTTTCAAAAATAGCATCCAACTTATCAGAAGCAATCCCAATACCAGTATCCATGACTTCAAAAAAGAGCACTTCGTCTACTTTTCCTACCGACAAATGAATGACACCATCTTTTGTAAATTTAACCGCATTTCCAACTAAATTAATCAAAATTTGAGAGAGCCGATCTGGCACGCCTATAATTTTTTTAGGAATCAATGGATCAATATCAAGAATTAATTCCAATTTCTTTTTATAAATATCGACCCTTAAAATATTCAAACTATCCTCTATCCGCTTTCGCAAATCAAATTCGACTTCATCCAACTGAAATTTCCCTGATTCTATTTTAGAGACATCCAAAATATCATTCACGACCACCAACAAATTCTCGGCAGAGCCATAAATACTTTGTGCATAACTTCGTTGAGTCGAATCCATTGAAGTTTGTAAAAGTAATCTAGAAAAGCCAAGTACGCCACTCATCGGTGTTCGAATTTCATGACTCATATTGGCTAAAAAATCTTCTTTTATCTTAGCATTTTTAACCGCCTCTTCTTTTGCTTCTCTTAAATCTTTTTCCAACTGTTTTCGCTCCGTAATATCGGTCTGAATCACAATATATTGAGCAATTTCACCCTCCGCATTCAAAAAAGGAACACTGGACGTTTGCGTCCAATAAAAAGAGCCATCTTTTGCGCGTTCTTTAATCTCTCCTTGCCAAATTTTGCCAGATTGAATCGTCTTCATTAAATCGCCCCAAAATGCCTCTGAGTGATGACAGGAATCTAAAATATCGTGGTGTTTCCCAATGACATCGGCCCGATCATAGCCCGATACTTCACAAAACTTATCGTTCACCGAAACAATTTTTTCCTCTCGATTTATAATCATAACAATCGCCGTTTTATCGAGCGTATACGTAAAGTCTTCAATTTTTTTGGTGGCACTTTTTTCCTCTGTAATATCTCTAGCAATTGAATAAATCAGTTGCCGCTCCTTGTCCAAAACAATCCGCCACGAGATCCAACGATATTCGTTACTTTTAGTGCGACAGCGATTTTCAAAATCCCTAATATCAGCCCCTTCTATCAAACGAATAAAATTCTTTCGGGTATTTTTAAAATCTTCGGGATGGACTAAATCTAATAAAGGTTCCAAAAACAACTCGTCCTTTGTATAACCCAAAGCCTGAGAAAAAGCAGGGTTAAGCCTTTTGATGTGGCCTCCTGGGGTTAAAACACAAATCATGTCAATAGATAAATCAAAAAATCGATCTAATTCTTCCCCCCGTTCTTCAATTTCAGAAATATGCAACTGCTGTTGTTCATACAACTTCGAAAATTCGGCTTCATTGCTTTGTTCCAATTCCTCTTCTAGGCGTTTCTTTTCTGTAATATCTCTTTGTATCACAACATATTGAGAAATTAGTCCCTGTTCATCTAAAAAAGGGATAACAGCCGTATCTACCCAATAACAGGTATCGTCTTTCGTTTTATTTTTTAATTCCCCTTTCCAAACATCGCCTCGTTCAACAGTAGCCCACAGATTTTGAAGAAACCATTTAGAATGATAATTCGAGTCAGCTATCTTGAAGTCGCCCCCAATTAATTCCTTTTCAGTGTATTGTGAAATAGAACAGAAGTTCGTATTTGCCGTTATAATTTTGGCATCTTTACTAATGGTCAAAACCATTGCAGATTGATCTAAAGCATATTTTAAATCTTGAATTTCTTTAAGCGATTTTCTAAGACTATCCTCCGCTATTTTTTGCTCTGTAATATCTTGAAGCGTTCCTAGAGACCGCTCTGGGTTTCCATCCTCATCAAACTCTGCTCGGCAACGTTCATTCACATATTTTAATTTACCATTAGGTAACAACAAACGATAGGTAATATGATACGATTCTTGCGTTCGGAGCAATTCCAAATAAGAAGCCTGTGCCCATTCTCGGTCCTCAATATGCAACTGTTTAAGAAAGTTCTTTTCGCTTGGATTGGTCAACTCTGGGCTAGTTTCAAATATACGATACAATTGTTCTGACCAAACCTCCTCTCCTGTCCGATGGCTCAATTCCCAATAGCCAACATTTGCAATCCCCTGTGCCTCAGTGAGTCTTCTTTCATTTCGTTCCACCAAATCTTTAGCAATTGCGAGTGCTTCACTTTCTTTAATAACATCTGCAATTCGCTTTTGCTCTGTAATATCGCTTTCAATGACAATATATTTAAACAAACCATCGCTGCCCAAAAAAGGAGTAATAGAGCTAGATCGCCAGTATAGCTGTTGATTCTTTTTGTATCCTGGAATTTCATAAAGCGATGCTTTGTTTTGTGTCGCATTTGCCTTTAATTCTTCTTCAAAAAAAACGGTATAATCAACTCCCTCCAATAAAACACCTATTTTTTTGCCAACAGCATCCTCAGAAGTGTAGCCTGTCATTTTCTCAAAACCTTCGTTGACCCACTCTATTTTAACTTGCTCATCTAAAATAAGGACGGCATTATCTGTCTTTTGAGCGACAAAGGATAATTTTTGAAACTCGGCTTCTCGTTTCTTTCGTTCGGTGACATCAGTAATCGTTGCCAGCTCGTATTCATCGTCTAGCTTACAGACACGAACAAAAACAGGAAAGGTAGAACCATCTTTTTTTCTATGCATTCCTTCCAACTCTAATACTTCGCCAATCGGTAAAGTCTCGTAAACCGTATCCTTAAGCAATGTTTGGGGTAGATGCATCTCAATATCAAATAGCGTAAGTTCTAAAAACTCCTCTTTGGTATAGCCATAAAATGCACAAGCCCGTTGATTAATATCTACAAATTTCAAATCACTAATTCGGCTTTTGAACATAAAGTCAGGAGACAAACCAAAAAGTGTTTCCAATTGATCTTTGGACTCTTGTAAAGCTCGTTCTGCTTTTTTTTCTTCAGAAACATCTCTAATAATAGCTTGAATCACACGTACATTACCATAAAAAATAGCCGAAAGCGATATGTCGGCATCAAATAACTCTCCCGTACTCCGCTTGTGTACCCAGTAAAAACGAGAAGATCCATTCTCAAAAGTAGCACGAATTTTTTCACTAGCAGCGTCACTAGAAGCGCTTCCGTCTTGCTGATATTTAGGAGACAAATCTGCTATATTTAAAGAGGAAAATAGTGCTTTGTTCTCAATCCCAAACATTTTCAACGTTTTGGGATTACAATCAAAAAAACGCCCTTCGGAATACAACACGACCGCATCATTCGAGCCATTAAAAATAGCTTGAAGTTTTCCATTCATTTCTTTCAAAAGTCGCTCTGAATTCTTTTTTTTCGTTATATCCTCTACAATGCTAATTAAAAACAAGGGGTTGTTCAATGCATCTCGAACAATCGTTTTTTGTGTCCGCAGCACAACGGGTTTTGAGTCATTATAAATCAACTCTTCGGAAATATCAATCGTATTGCTACTTTGAGTGGCTTCAATGTCTTTTTTTCTAAACCGATCGGCTTCTTCCTTTAAAAATAAATCGTAATCACTTTTGCCAATTGCAGTACCTTGAGGAATATTGAATATTTTTTCGCCCGCTTTGTTACACAACAAAAATTTATAGCCGTCACGAATATCTTTTGCCAAGACGGCAATGGGCAAGGTATCCAAAATAGAAGATAAGATCCCCTCCTTGTTGGCTAATTGCTCCGTTACAATTTTACGTTCCGTAACGCCTTTAAAAACACCATACAAGCGGATACATTTCCCGTCCTTCATCTCTGTTTTTCCAATCGTTCGTATCCAAACTTCTTCTCCCTTGCTGTTCGTTAAAGGCATTTCTACATCATACCCTTCTCCCGTTTCGATTGCTCGTCGAGCCAATTCCCTCATTCGATCTCGATCGGCCCCTTCTTTGTAGAATTCCAATACATTTTTTATATTTAATGAAACCCCCTTGGCTTCCTTTCCTGAAGTATCAAGAACCGAGTCCCAATCTATATCTTCTATCGACAAATTCAACTCCCAAGCTCCAATTTGAGCTTCTTGCCCTACTTCTTCTAATAAACTTTTAACTTGAAAGAGCTCTTCTCGCTCCAATTCCAATTCAATTTGTCTGATTTGGGCTTCTTTTAGTAATTTTTGTAGAACAATAGGGTCTTCTGTTAAGGCCTCTTCTTGATGCCTTAACTCCCATTGTTGTATCGCAGTGTCTTTAAAATTACTTGCTTCGAAACCTGTAATATGCTTTTCCATAATATGAACTAAAAACAGTTTTAATAGAAATGGATTTTGTTTTTACATTACTCCGTTGAAAACCCGAACTAAGCGTAGCGACCTCACGGATTAACAAAGGCTCAGCGCAGCTAACAATAAGCGTAGCGCTCATGAACCGAACGAAGTGAGCTCACGAGCAAAGCGAGCTAACAAACGTAGTGAACTAATCAACGGAGTATTATTTTTACTAAGTTAAACAATATTCGCATAAAAGACAACAAGAAAAAGAAACAAGCTTCGATAGTTTTTTCGTAAAAAGGAGTATATTGTATTTACCCAAAAATATAGTTCGATCTCATTTTTATTACCTTTTGTCCTTCTTTTTGCATCAAAAAAAAAATTTTAATGGAATATAGTCGCAGTCTTCGAATTTTTATTGTTGAAGATGATCCCATGCAGCAACGTCTAATTAAATATGTTATGGAAAGCAATCCAGAACATGAAGTCCACACCTTTAATACAGGACAGGACTGTTTAGATCACCTTCATTTACAACCTCAACTCATTTCTTTAGATTATAATTTACCTGATTTAGGTGGAGCAGAAGTCCTACAAAAAGTCAAGCAATTTAATCCTGACATCCGAGTAATTGTTCTTTCTGGACAAAAGAATATAAGTACAGCAATGGACTTACTCAAACAAGGGGCAAACGACTACATTACCAAAGATACAGGGATGAAAGAGCGGCTCCGAAGCTCGGTAGAACTCATTAAACAAAACATTCACCTCAAACAAGAAGTGGGGGTTTTAAGAGAACAACTCGCTGAAAAATTTAACTCTAATGAGATTATCGGTCAAAGTCCTGTTATAAAAGCGGTTTGCAAATTGACGGAAAAAGCAGCCCAAAGTAATATTGTCATTTCGATTACAGGAGAAACGGGAACAGGCAAGGAAGTGATTGCAAAAAGTATTCATTACAACTCTCCTCGTCGAAAAAAACGTTTTGTGGCCGTTAATATGGCTGCAATCCCCAAAGAACTCATCGAAAGTGAACTTTTTGGCCATGAAAAAGGAGCTTTTACGGGCGCTATAATTAGCAAACAAGGTAAATTTGAACTCGCCGATGGTGGTACTCTGTTTTTAGATGAAATCGGCGATTTGGACTTGTCTGTACAAGCCAAATTATTACGCGCATTGCAAGAACAAGAAATCACTAAAATTGGTGGCAATAAATCCATTAAGTTCGATGCAAGAATTATTACAGCCACACACAAAAACCTTTTCGAGGAAGTGCATAAAGGCAATTTTAGAGAAGACTTGTACTATCGGCTCTTAGGCTTGTCGATCAAACTCCCTCCTTTAAAAGAACGTGGAAACGATATTCTTATATTAAGCAAACACTTTTTGAAACTTTACGCAAAGTCGAATCAACTAGAAAATAAAACGCTATCACAAGAAGCTAAAGATGCCCTAATGAATTATAATTTCCCTGGCAATATTCGGGAGTTAAAATCTATTCTTGAACTCTCTATGGTGCTTTCTGATGAAAAGCAAATTAAAAAAGAGCATTTACAACTTAGAAGCAAGCAAAAAAGCTTTAGTTTATTGGATGACGAAATGACGATGCGAGATTATACTAAAAAGGTTATTCGTCATTATTTAGAAAAATATAAGAATGATGTGACCTTAGTTTCTAAAAAATTAGAAATTGGTCGTTCTACGATCTACAAATTGATAAAAGAAGATGCTTAGGAACAGTAAAGAAATAAGATGAACATTTGAATAATATTTTTGCCTCAA
>CACVAQ010000352.1 GCA_902727865.1 uncultured Aureispira sp.
TTAGTATCAAAAATCAACTCCACTGCTTCTTTGTTACTTCCGTGCCGTCGCTTTGTTCGTTCGGGATGTACTCCTTATTCAAGACGCAATTCTAAACAACTTAAGTACTCGTACACAAAAGACAAGAGTCCTACTAATAAATTTAGTAGGACTCTTATTATATGCACTCTATTAGGAATAGAAATTTATTTCTGAATAATAAATTTACGTTGTTGTGTATACCCATTTTGGTTAGAAATATTCAAATAATACACTCCACCACTCAATTGACTCGTATTCATTTTCAATTGTTGTTGATTGGCATTTTGTACCACTCGTATTTCTTGATGCACTAGAGATCCTAAAGCATCGTATACCGTCAAGGTCACTTCGTCATGCTGGTTTGAAGTCAACTCGATATTCAAATGATCCGCTGTTGGCACAGGAAAGACCCGAACAACATCCCAACCTTTGATCTCGACCATTTTCCAGTCCGAATACGTAAAGCCGCCATTATAATCAACAGCTTTTATTCTATAATAAGACGTTCCTCTATACGCGTCATTATCTAATAATGCATAGCTCGTATTGGGTAATCCTTTTGCATCAACTCGTTGAACCAAATGCCCTTCGATAGCATCTTGAGAACGTTCTACTTCATAATAATCAACATCTTGCTCACTCGCAACCGTCCAATCAACAGCTACCTTATCTTCATCAACAACTTGAGCGTCAAAAATGGATAAATCCAAGGTCAATAAAATAGTCTGTTGTGGAATCAAGATAAAGTGAGAGAAAGACGTCACCTCAAATTCTATGGCGATAACATCCGTCAAATCAGCAAATGGGTTCGTGATGCCTCCTGTCATTGGTACAACAGTATAGGTCAATGCTGTTGGCGTTCCGACTCCAACCGTTCCACTACTATACTTAAGTAATTGTAAATCGGTCGCAGGGTTAAGAGTTCCCAATGGATTATTAGGATGTGGTCCCCAATATGTTCTCCCTGCTAAGTTATCCAATTCTGCTTGTGTGAAAAACAAACGAACACGAGCCGCTCCATTATTCGTTGGAACAATGTCCCAATGTCTTTCTAAATAAGGATAATTAAGCCCCATGTAGTTGACGGTTTGTATCGTAGGATCAAAAAAGACCTCTACATTGGTCATTCCCAAAGCATGGTTGTCACTTGCATTAATAGAATCACGCAAAGCCGCAATTGGCTCGCCTTCCATATCGTCCATAAAGGTAAACCAAGTTGATTCGTTGTTTAGTTCACAACTTGCTGTTGTGGGTATATTGACTAAGGTATCTTCCTCTGGTGCAAAAATCCAAACATCAACAGGAGTCGCTCCTGTTAAGGCTCCACATCTAGAGGTGTGTACGTTTATACTGTACTGTGTCTCAGAGGCCGTCGTTGGCAAGGGCATATAGTACGTATAAGGCGTTGCCGGATCGCTGTCATCATCATTAAACGTCAAGGTATTGACACCTGAATTACCCAAATTATCGGTCCAAGTATAATCTAAGAAATAAGGCTCTGTTCCTAAAAGCGTTAGTGTTCCTAATTGAGGACTACTGTATTTACACAATACAATACTATCCGTTCCTGTTAAATGAGGCGTTACCAAGGTTGGTAAATTAAAGGCCCAGATTCCAGTTGCACTGTTATTAATATTATCACTATTCACACCTGTTTGAAATTCTAAGAAAGGGTGAATCGCTTGAAATGCTGCTGGAACCGATGCCAAAACAGGTTCTTTCGTTCCTTCTATCTCTTTTACTTTCACAAAGTCAAGACAAAAGGCATAACCATAGGTTTTGTGTAAAAAAGCAGGTGCTCCAGAAGTCGTTGACTCCATAAAGACAAAACTACTAGAGTTTCCGTTGGCAATTAATTTACCATGCGGTGAATTTAAGGTTTGTCGGTTACCAGATCCCAAATAATAATATTGTCCGCCTTCTAAGTAAAGAGAATCAAAGGAGTTATCATCATACAAATACGTCGTTCCTAATAATTCGGCATAGGTATAATTAGCAGAATTATAGACAAAAGAAGGATCATCGTTGTCTTCAAAACGAACTTGATTATAGCTCAAACCGTCCCCCATGTAGAACCTTTTATCGTAGACAAAACCCGTCGTATTGTTCGCAAAAACAATTTGACTCGTTCCTGCATTCAAGGTGAAATTGGTTGCTGTTCGTACATCCCAAGGGAAACGCGTTTGCGCCGACCAATGAATATAGTAGGTTCCATTACACAAGTGATTAATGACAGAGCTTCCCAAATTAAGCGTTCGATTTGTGGCAGTAGTTGATGTAAATTGTGCTGGTATCGTTATATCGTAATTATTGGTATTCACCGTTCCTCCTTGTAACGAAAAAATACCGTATCGCTTATAGGTTGTCGCTGTAGTCCAAGCATTAGACATCATCAAATCACTTTGGAAATCCCAAGTCCCTGTAGGATTATCAAACTCTAGCTTAAAAATCTCCAAAGTCGTTCCATTGGTATTAATATCACCACTACCAATCATGTGAATAGAGCCACGATAATCAAAATTTGTCATCGCATTCGCTAACATAAAGCTCTCATCAATGTAGATTCTATTGGGTGACTCAGGAAGATTACCACTCGTACTACCTGCACCTATTAATCTTGCATCTGCTCTAAAAATCAGACTTCGGCAATACTTAACCCCATCGACAGTACAACCATTACTGCTGGGCGAAAATGAATTTCCATCAAAAATAACAGAATCCAAAATCGTTGGAATACAAGCACTATCTCCTACTAAACTAGCAGGGTTGATCGTCCAATGCCCTTGATCAGACCAGTCTCCTACAAAATCAGTTGGATTAGTCCTGTGCGCTCTCCAATAATAGGTAACTCCCGTTCCTGTGGTAAAAGTAATGTTCGTATTATCTCCTGCATCTATTGAGTTATTAGCAACAAGCGCAGGATTCCCTGTATTGTCTAAACCTTGTATGGAAGCATAACTAAGATTGGTCGTACCATTTACAGTAACAGGTATGATTCCTGTGTCATAACCATTGGTTTGAATTCTTATCTGGTCAGCACAATTCCCGGTCCCATTTAGGTCTCCCGCTATCGTTAAACTACTTCCTGTACGAGACGCAAATGTATATTCTTTTCCACTTGTCAAATTCATATCTCCATTATAGAGCGCCATTGATCCTGTTATATTAATAATCGATTGCGTTGAATGTCCACCATAATAAGAATAGCTAAAATTCGCGTCATCCAATAAGGTAATATCTCCCTCTATGGTCGTATTATGATAGATCGTAGTTGCCGATCCATAAAAAATCACATTTGGCAGCGTTCGTATATTAATATCAACATTGTTTGACTGAAAATGAAAAGTTGTCGTTCCTGTATAGGTTTTTAGTCCACTAGCATCCGAAATCGTCCATCGGTTGTTTCCATAAATAAACACTTGTGTACTATCCATAAAGAGTCGTGCAGGATTCATTCGCTGCAAAAACAAGGTATCGCTTTGGGCTCGAATCGTCGTCGTTGAGTTTCTACAATAAAGGCCATTATTGGGGGCATTATAATTCCCAATAAATTCATAATCTGCACCAATTTCAAGATACATATTCACATTCATAGCGGCTCCATTCGTCTGAATCGTGTCGGTTGTCCCAAAAGCATATACATAGCCTTGCCCCCCTACATTTCTTATGTCTATTGTAGAACAGCCATTCAAATCTCCAAAAAGGTTTAGAATATTATAACATCTGAAAACAGACCCTGCTGGTATGGCATTATCGAAGGTCAAATCATGGCAATAAGCCAAGGAATCAAAACGAACAATAGAACTTGTGCTGTACGAACTAGCATCAATAAAGACATCATCGGATGGCGTTGGCACGCAAGTCGCTGCAACAAAGCTAGCGCCTATTTTTTCTTCCCAGTTTCCTAGAGTATGCCAATTGTCATCTACATTATCCCTAAAATACAATTGACGAGCTGCTGGGGGATTAATCGTAAAATTGGGATCATTATTATTTCCATCAATACTATTGTTTGCGATATAGCTTCGTCCCCCCGTAACATCACAGTCTACATTTTCTAACAACAGGTTATTCATCGTCAGAACGCCAGGCGTTATTTTATTAATGGTCATTTTATTGCCTCCGTTAGAAATGGGCGTCATTGGAAAAAAATGATCACAATAATTAGGGGCAAAAATATTTTCCAAATTTAATGTTGGTCTACCAGCAGTATGCCAGCCCAAAATGGCTCTTTTACTTTCATAATATAGATTGTGAATCGTAAAGCTATTTGTACTATAAATAAGATACAATCGAGTTTCTAATAAAAGATGATTGATCGAACAGTCTTTACTAAGTCCTAAATGCAGGTACGTATACACATCTCTATTCGTCACTGGTCGTGCTGAATGCACTTCCATCGTCACGGTATCGTAATCCATTTCTGTCCCAAAGGCAACCCAATTGTATCCATAGTACCAATTAAAAAGAAGGTTGGAGCCTGTTGCATCAAAGGTGGTATAGTTATTCGTGACCGAATTAAAGTCAACTTTCCAGCAGTATTGTGTGTATCGGCCATCAATTTCGATGGTCGAATTATTCATTAACAAGCCTCGATCTGGGTTGTTGTTGTCACTATGAAAGAAATCCGTCGAAACATCTTCTCCGTTTGTATTAAACGTTCCGCTTAACAGCTCTATAACTCCACCTTGTGAAGCAAGTAAATTACCTAGACTGTTGTTAAAATCCTCCACATGTAGTCTGCTCAATAGTTGAAATTCTGTATTGACAGAACCGTCAATCTCTAGTTTCAACAAACGAAGCATTTTGCCTCTTGGGTCAATGGTTTCGATACCCGTTCTTTGAGAACGAAATCGAAGTATTCCTTGATATTGGACATCCATATTGTCTGCCAAAGCAAAAGAACCGTACACCCCAATACTTACATTAGAGCTTCCACTTAATATAGGCGTATTGGCAGCTAGAATAGTATTTTCACACATAAGGCTATCGCAACTAGCATTAGCGTTGACGGTAATCGTTACATTGGGCACAGCAAATGCTGCTGCTGTAAAAAACACAGAATTGGTAGAATTTGGAGCCTGTGTGGCCGTTGTTCCGCTATTGTAAGCGTCAACCCACCACATAGCGGGGTCATTAAAATCGCCACTGCTTCCTTTCCAATAATATTGTTTGTTGGGTTGTGCATAAACGATGCTTGTTGCAAAGCACAAAAAGGCAAAGCACAAGAGTGTGCTGGCTAGTAATTGTTTCTTCATCGAGGAAATTTTTTAACAGCTCATTATTCAAGTGATCGAATAAACTGTTTGATTAAGTTAATGAATTAAGTACGCTGTAGCATAATAATACTCCGTTGATTTGTTCACTATGTTTGTTCCCTCGCTTTGCAGGTGAGCGCACTCTGTTCAGTTCAGAAACACTAGGCTTAGTTCGGGTTTTCAACGGAGTAATCTAGCTTATGGGCTACTCTTTCCAATAAGAACCTGTTACCCTTTTCGTTTGTTACTTAAGTATTGTCTCTTAAGAATAAACTCCATTCAGAAATTATTTAAAGTTCCATTTACCTTGAAAGTGAGACTAAAACATAGGCATGTTTTAAGCTTTTCATTTGAAATTTTAATTATTCGAATCAAATATATCCTAACAACGAAATAAGATTGTCCTTATCAGAAATTGATTTTTAAGATAGGGAATCTATTTGTAATAAAAAAAGTGTCCTCCAATAACTAGCAACATATAGCCTTTATTTTCTTATAAAGGGGCATAAAAATACATATTACTGACTTAAAGCAAGACCTTACCGCAAAGCCTCCGAACTAAGCCTTAGGAATTTAAAAGAAAAGAGTCCTACTAAAAATTTAGTAGGACTCTTCTCATATGCACTCTATTAGGAATAGACGTTTACTTCTGAATAATAAATTTACGCTGTTGCGTATAACCATTTTGGTTCGCAATACTCAAATAATAAACCCCTCCGCTCAATTGGCTGGTATTCATTTTCATTTTTTGCTGATTGGCATTTTCTACAACTCGAATTTCTTGATGTACTAGAGCTCCTAAAGCATCGTATACCGTCAAGGTCACTTCATCGTTTTGGTTTGAAGTCAACTCGATATTCAAATCATCAGCTGTAGGCACAGGATATATGCGAACAACATCCCAACCTTTGATTTCGACCATTTTCCAATCTGAATACGTAAGGCCACCATTATAATCAACGGCTTTTACTCTGTAATAAGACGTTCCTTTATAAGCGTCATTATCTATTATAGCATAACTCGTATTGGGTAATCCTTTTGCATGAACTCGTTGAACCAAATGTCCTTCGATAGCATCTTGAGAACGTTCTACTTCATAATAATCAACATCTTGCTCACTTGCAACGGTCCAATCAACGGCTACCTTATTTTCGTCCACTACATGAGCATCAAATATAGATAAATCCAAGGTCAATAAAATAGTCTGTTGTGGAATCAAGATAAAGTGAGAGAAAGACGTCACCTCAAATTCTATGGCGATAACATCCGTCAAATCAGCAAATGGATTCGTGATGCCTCCTGTCATTGGTACAACAGTATAAGTCAATGGCGTTGGTGTTCCGACACCAATAGTTCCACTACTATACTTTAATAATTGCAAATCTGTTGCTGGATCAAGTGTTCCTAGTGGATTATTAGGATGTGGTCCCCAATAGGTATTTCCTGCTAAGTTATCCAATTCTGCTTGTGTGAAAAACAAACGAACACGAGCCGCTCCATTATTGGTTGGAACAATGTCCCAATGTCTTTCTAAATAAGGATAATTAAGCCCCATGTAGTTGACAGTTTGTATCGTAGGATCAAAAAAGACCTCTACATTGGTCATTCCCAGAGCATGGTTGTCGCTTGCACTAATAGAATCACGCAAAGCCGCAATTGGCTCGCCTTCCATATCATCCATAAATGTAAACCAAAGAGATTCATTGTTCAACTCACAACTTGCTGTTGTGGGTATATTTACCAACGTATCTGGCTCTGGTGCAAAAGTCCAAACATCAACAGGAGTAGAAAGGGTTAACTTTCCACATCTAGAAGTTTGTACGTTTAAGTTAAATTGTATTTCAGATGCCATTGTAGGCAAGCTTATATAATGAACATAAGGTGTAGCAGGATCGTTATCGTCGTCATTAAATGTCAAGGTATTAGTACCTGACCCGCCCAAATTATCTGTCCAAGTATAATCTAAGTAATAAGGTCCTGTTCCTAAAAACGTAAATGGCGCCAATTGAGGACTACTGAATTTACACAATTCAATACTATCTGATCCTGTAAAGTGAGGCGTTATCAATGCTGGTAAATAAAAAGTCCATATTCCTGTAGCACTGTTATTAATATTATCACTATTCACCCCTGTTTCAAATTCTAAGAAAGCGTGAATCGATTGAAATGCTGGTGGAACAGCTGCTAAAACAGGTTCTCTCGTTCCGTCTACATCTTTTACCTTCACAAAGTCAAGACAAAAAGCATAACCATAGGCTTTGTGTAAAATAGCAGGCGTTCCTGAAGTAGTTGATTCGATAAAGATAAAACTACTAGAACTTCCATTCGTAATTAACTTGCCATGAGGGGAGTTTAATGTTTGTCGGTTACCTCCTCCCAGATAATAGTATTGCCCTCCTTCTAAACTAAGAGAATCAAAAGAATTCTCATTATACAAATAAGTTGTTCCTAATAGTTCTACATACCCATATGCAACAGAATTATGAACATAAGACGGATCATCAATATCTTCAAAACGAACTTGATTATAACTCAAACCATCCCCCATATAAAAATTCTTATCATAGGTAATTCCAGTTGTATTGTTGGCAAAAATAATTTGACTAGTTCCTGTATTCAAGGTAAAATTCGTCGCAGTTTGTACATCCCAAGGATAACGTGTTTCTATCGCCCAATGAATATAATAGGCTCCATTACACAAGTGATTAATGACAGAACTCCCCAAATTAAGCGTTCGATTCGCTGTAGAATTTGATGTGAATTGTGAAGCTATCGTCAAGTTATAATTATTCGTATTAACCGTTCCTCCTTCTAAGGAGAAAATACCATATCGTTTGTCGACAATATTTCCTGACCAAGAATTGTCCATCACCAAGTCCCCTTGAAAATCCCAAGTTCCTAAAGGATTATCAAATTCTAATTTAAAGATCTCTAACGTAGTTCCATTGGTATTTATATCACCACTACCAACCATATGAATCGACCCACGATAATCAAAATTGGTCATCGCATTCGCCAACATAAAGCTCTCGTCAATATAAATTCTATTCGGCGATTCAGGAAGACTACCACTCGTACTACCTGCACCTATCAATCTTGCATCCGCTCTAAAAATCAAACTTCGGCAATATTTAATCCCATCGACCGTACAACCATTACTAGTGGGAGAAAAGGAATTGGCATCAAAAATAACCGAATCCAAGATCGTTGGAATACAAGCATTATCTCCTACTAAACTAGCAGGATTGATTGTCCAATGCCCTGCATCCGACCAATCTCCTACAAAATCAGCCGCATTACTTTGATGCGCTCTCCAATAGAAGGTAGCCCCAGCACTTGTTGTAAAGGTAATATTTGTGTTATCCCCTCCATCAATTGAATTATTGGCAACAATAGGAGGATTCCCTGTATTGTCTAGTCCTTGTAAAGAAGCATTATTAAGGTTGGTCGAACCATTTACGGTAATTGGTATAATCCCTGTGTCATAACCATTGGTTCCAATAACCACCTGATCCGCACAACTACCAATCGCATTTAAGTTTCCTGCTATCGTCAAACTACTTCCTGTACGAGAAGGGAATACATATTGTTTTCCACTTGTCAAATTCATATCTCCATTATAGAGCGCCATTGATCCTGTTACATTAACAACAGCTTGTGACGTGTGTACCCCATAATGCGAATAACTAAAATTCGCATTGTCCATTAAAGTAATATCTCCTTGAATAGTGGTATTAAAATAAATAGCCGTTGCTGGTCCATAAAAAATCACATTGGGCAACACGCCCATATTAACATCGGTATTCGTTGTTGGTTGAAAATGGAAGGTTGTCGTTCCAGTATAAGTCTTTAATCCACCAGCATCCGCCATAGCCCAACGGTTATTTCCGTAAAGGTAAACTTGTGTACTGTCCATAAAAACTTGTGCAGGATTCATTCGTTGCAAAAAGAACGAACTGCTTTTTGCTCGAATGGTAGCCGTTGAATTTCGACAATAAAGATTATGGTTAGGGGCATTATAATCGCCAACAAACTCATAATCCGCTCCGATCTCCAGGTACAAATTTACGTTTACAGCAGCTCCATTCATTTGAATGGTGTCGCTTGGTCCAAAGGCATAAATATACCCCTGCCCCATATCTCTTAGGTCTACATTGGGACAGCCATTCAAGTCTCCAAAAAGGTTTAGTGTATTATAAAATCGGAACACAGAACCTGCTGGTATTGCATTATCAAACGTCAAATCATGGCAATACGCCAAGGAGTCAAAACGAATAAGCGTATGGGATGCATAAGAACTAGCATCAATAAACACATTATCGGATGGCGTTGGCAAACAAGTCGCTGCAACAAAACTAGCGCCTACTTTTTCTTCCCAGTTTCCTAGGGTATGCCAATTGTCGTCTATATTATCTCTAAAATATAATTCACGTGTTGTCGGAGGCGTAATCGTCCAGTTAGGATCATTATTATTTCCATCTATACTGTTGCTTGCAATATAGCTTCGTCCACCAGTAATATCACAATCCACATTTTCCAACAACATATTATTCATGTTCAAGGTCCCTGGTGTCATTTTCGAAATGGTCATTTTATTTGTTCCATTGGAAACTGGAGCCATTGGAAAGAAATGATCACAGTAATTAGGCGCAAAAACGTTTTCTAATTGTATCGTTGGTCTTCCATTCGTGTGCCAACCCAAAGAAGCTCTTTTACTTTCAAAGTATAGGTTCTTAACGGTAAAGGTATTTGTACTATAAATAAAGTACAATCGAGTCTCTAACAAAAGATGATTGATCGAACAATCCTTACTACTTGTTAAATTTAGGTAACAATAAACACCCGTATAATTCTCGGCACGGATATCGTTTGTTTTCATGGTCACGGTATCGTAGTCCATTTCTGTACCAAAGGCAACCCAATCGTATCCGTAATACCAAGAAAAATGAAGGTGAGAACCTGTTGCATCAAAATTCGTATAGTTATTCGTTACCGAATTGAAATCTACTTTCCAACAATATTGTGAATGACGACCGTCAATTTCAATCTTAGAATTATTCAATATCAATCCTCGACTAGCGTTATTATTATCACTATGAAAAAAGTCAACCGAAACATCTTGTCCATTTGTATTAAACGTTCCACTTAACAATTCTATAAAACCACCTTGTGAAGGAAGCGTATTACTTAGAATATTGTTAAAATCCTCCACATGCAACTTGCTCAACAATTGAAATTCAGTATTTGCAGAACCATCAATGTCCAACTTCAATAAACGAAGCATTTTTCCTTTTGGATCAATGGTTTCGATACCATTTCGTTGAGAACGAAATCGAAGCATTCCTTGATATTGAACATCTAAATTTTCTGCCAAAGCAAAAGAGCCATAAATGCCAATACTGACGGCAGAATTTCCACTTAATATAGGTGTATTTGTAGGTAAAATAGTATCGTCCCACATAAGACTATCACAACTAGCATTCGCATTAACATTAACCGTAATATTGGGTACTGTAAATGCCGCTGCTGTAAAAAAGACCGAATTTGTAGAATTTGGAGCCTGTGTTGCAGTTGTTCCGCTATTATAAGCATCAATCCACCACATAGCAGGGTCATTAAAATCACCGCTATTTCCTTTCCAATAATATTGTTTATTGGGCTGTGCATAGGCAATACTTGTTACAAAGCATAAAAAGGCAATGCACAAAAATAGGTTGGCTAGTAATTGTTTCTTCATTGAGAGAAAATTTTGACAGTTCCTTCTTGAAATTATACCAAGAACTGTTGTATTGAGTTAATAATTATGGATTATTGTTACGTTTTCTAATCAGTAACGATTGCTTTTCATCAGTAGCTTAATTTTATTTTTTAGTATTAAACCATTCATGAAATTGTATTGATTCAAATGCTATTTTAAATTCAATTAATTTTGAAAATGAGACCTAAACGCAAGAACGTTCGAAGCTTTTCTTTTGAATTTAAACGATTCGAAACTAATACCTTATAAAAACGAAATTAAGTCGTTCTATCAACAAGTTGTTTTTAATTTAAAAATCAATTTCTTACTTAAAAGGGTCTAGCAATAATCATGCACATATAGGCTTTTTCTTTATAAAAGTAGCTCGAATTAAAAAAATAGTATTAAAAACATCTATTACTTCCTTTAAATCAGTGTTTACCGACCATAAACAAAAAAAAAAATTAGTACTTAAAAAGTAAAAGCCCTACTAATTTTTTTTAGTAGGACTCTTATCTTTATTTATTTTATGCCAAACAGGCTTCTTATTTCTGAATAATAAATTTGCGTTGTTGTGTATAACCGTTTTGGTTCGCAATATTCAAATAGTACACTCCTCCACTCAATTGACTGGTATTCAGTTGCAATTTTTGCTGATTCGCATTTTGCACTACTCGTACTTCTTGATGCACTAGAGATCCTAAAGCATCATATACCGTTAAGATTACTTCATCGTTCTGGTTTGAGGTCAACTCAATCGTCAAATCATCATCTGTTGGCACAGGATATATGCGCACAACATCCCAGCCTTTGATTTCGACCTTTTCCCAGTTAGAATAAGAAATATCGCCATTATAATCAACCGCTTTTACTCTATAATAAGACGTTCCTTTATAAGCATCATTATCCACTAGAGCGTAATTCGTATTGGACAATCCTCTTGCCTCTACTCGTTGAACCAAATTACCTTTAATTGCATCTAGAGAACGTTCTACTTCATAATAAGCAACATCGTCCTCACTAGCTGCCGTCCAATTAACAGCGACATTATCGTCGGCTACGACTTCCGCATCAAAGGCTGACAAATCCATACCAAGCAAAACAACTTGCTGTGTAATCAGGATAAAGTGAGAAAAAGAAGTCACCTCAAATTCTATTGCAATGACATCCGTCAAATCAGAAAATGGATTCGTAATTCCTCCAGACATTGGTACAACAGTATAAGCCAATGCTGTTGGCGTTCCTACGCCAACCGTTCCACTACTATACTTAAGTAACTGTAAATCGGTCGCAGGGTTAAGTGGTACCGCAGGGTTATTAATACTCCCTGCTAAGTTATCCAATTCTGCTTGAGTGAAAAACAAACGAACACGAGCTGCACCATTATTGGTTGGAACAATATCCCAATGTCTTTCTAAGTAAGGGTAATTCCCCCCCATATAGCTAACGGTTTGTATCGTCGCATCAAAAAACACTTCTACATTCGTTATTCCCAACGCATGATTATCTGTTGGACTAGTAGAATCCAGTAAAGCAACGGTTGGTTCTTGTTCGATATCATCCAAAAAAGTAAACCAAAGGGGTTCGTTATTTAATTCACAACTCGCTGTTGTTGGTATGCTTATCAAGGTATCTGGCACAGGTGTAAAAATCCAAATATCAATAGGCGTGGCTGGTGTTAACTCTCCACATCTAGAGGTTTGTATATTAAAGGTATATTGCGTTTCAGAAGCACTTGTTGGAACCGATATATAGTGAATAAAAGGCGTCGAAGGATCAGCATCGTCATCATTCAGCGTCATTGTATTACCTCCTGTATTACCATTATTATCCGTCCAAGTATAATCTAAGAAATAAGGCTCTGTTCCTAAAAGTGGCAGCGGTGCTATTTGCGGGCTACTGTATTTACAGAACATAATCGTATCCTCTCCTCCAATATAAGGCGTAACCAAATTGGGTAAATTAAAGGCCCAAATTCCTGTCGCACTATTATTAATATTATCACTATTCACCCCTGTTTGAAATTCTAATAAAGAGTGAATGGATTGAAATGCTGCTGGAACCGATGCTAAAACAGGCTCTCTCGTTCCTTCGATGTCTT
The DNA here is from genome assembly GCA_902727865.1 of uncultured Aureispira sp. GTDB lineage: Bacteria > Bacteroidota > Bacteroidia > Chitinophagales > Saprospiraceae > Aureispira. The sequence continues at coordinate 13,118 of CACVAQ010000352.1, forward strand.
TGATTTTCACAAAATCAATACAAAAAGCATAACCATAGGTTTTGTGTAAAAAAGCAGGCGATCCCGAAACAGTTGATTCTACAAAAACAAAACTCCCCGAATTTCCATTGGCAATTATTTTACCATGAGGAGAATTGAGCGTTTGTGTATTCCCTGCTCCAAAATAATAATATTGTCCTCCTTCTAATCGAATAGAGTCAAACGAGTTATTATCGTACAAGTAAATTGTTCCTAATAATTCGGCATAGGTATAATTTGTAGAATTATACACATAAGCAGGATCATCTATATCTTCAAAACGAATTCGGTTATAATTCAAACCATCTCCCATGTAAAATTCTTTATCGTAGAGATAAGTTGTTGTATTGTTCTCTATAATAATTTGAGCGGTTCCAGCATTTAACGTAAAATTTGTTGCTGTTCGCACATCCCAAGGGTAGCGTGTCTGTGCTGGCCAATGAATATAATAAGATCCATTACACAAGTGATTAATCACAGAGCTGCCCAAATTAAGCGTTCTATTGGTTGTTGAATTTGACGTAAACTGTGCTGGTATCGTTAAGTTATAGTTATTGGTATTCACCGTTCCTCCTTCTAGGGCAAAAATACCGTATCGTCGCTCGATTAAACCTGATGCCCAGGAATTATCCATCACCAAATCATTCAAGAGATTCCAAGTGCCCGTAGGATTATTAAACTCTATTTTAAAAATCTCTAGCGTAGTTCCATTTGTATTTATATCACCGCTACCAACCATATGAATTGATCCACGATAATCAAAATTTGTCATTGCGTTGGCTAACATCAAACTCTCATTGATATAAATTTTATTCGGAGAATCTGGAATACCACCATTTATAGTTCCAGAGCCCGTCAATTTAGCATCGGCTTTAAAAACCAAACTACGGCAATAGCAAGCTCCTACAATATCACAGCCATTACTGGTCGCTGAAAATGAATTGATATCAAAAATAACTGAATCCAATATCGATGGAATACAAGCACTATCCCCTACAATATTAGCAGGATTGGTTGTCCAATGTCCTGGATCGGTCCATTCACCTTCAAAATCAATTGCATTACTCTGATGCGCTCTCCAATAGAAAGTGACCCCGACCACTGATGTTACCGTAACATTGGTATTACCACCTGCATCAATTGAGTTATTCGCAACAATCGTCGTATTTCCTGTATTGTCTAATCCTTGTACAGACGTATAATCAAGATTAGCCGTACCACTTACTGTAATTGGAATCGTTCCTCCACCAAAACCATTGGTCTGAATATCGACCTGTTCGGCACAGTTGCCAATCGCATTTAGGTCTCCTGCTATCGTCAAGCTACTTCCTGCACCAGAAGGAAATGTGTATTGTTTCCCTTTCGTCATATTCACCGTTCCAGTATAGAGTGCCATTGTTCCTGTTACTCTAATAATAGAGACCGTTGAATGTCCTCCGTAATGCGAATAACTAAAGTTACCATTGTCTAGGAAGGTTACATCACCTTCAATTCTTACATGTTGGTAAATCGCATTTGCTGGACCATAAAAAATCACATTAGGCAACACACGCATATTAAGATTTGTACTAATTGTTGGTTGAAAATGGAACGTCGTTGTTCCTGTATAAACTTTTATTCCACCAGCATCCGACATACACCATCTATTATTTTCATAGATATATACTTGTGTACTGTCCATAAAAAGTCGTCCTGGATTCATTCTTTGCAAAAAGAACGTATCGCTTTTGGATCGAATCGTAGACGTTTCATTTTTACAATAAATACCATGATTAGAAGCGGTGTAATTACCAACAAACTCATAATCTGCCCCTATTTCAAGGTACATATTTACGCTTATCGCTGCGCCATTGGTTTGAATCGTATCGTTTGGTCCGAAGGCATAAAAAGTCCCTTGCCCCATATCGACTAGGCTTACTGTCGGGCAAGCTCTCAAATCTCCAAAAAGGTTTAGCGTATGGTAATATCGGAAAGAAGAACCTCCAGGAATAGCATTGTCAAAGGTCAAATCATGACAATAAGCCACAGAATCAAAGCGAATAGAGGTATGTGTGGTGTAAGAACTTGCGTCAATAAACACATCATCCACTGGAGTAGGGAGACAGGTCGCAGGCACAAAACTAGCCCCAATTTTTTCATCCCAGTTTCCTAAAGTATGCCAATTATCATCTACATTATCCCTAAAGTATAATTGACGCGCCGTTGGCGGGTTTATCGTCCAGTTAGGATCATTACTATTTCCGTCTATACTATTGTTGGCAACATAACTACGGCCGCCTGTGACATCACAATCCACATTTTCCAACAACACATTATTCATCGTCAAGACGCCTGGTGTAATTTTCGAAAGGGTCATTTTACTAGTTCCAGTAGCAATTGGATTGATTGGAAAGAAATGATCGCAATAATTAGGAGCCGAAACCGTTCCTAAATAAACCGTCGGACTCGTGGCAGCGTTCCAGCCAAAAACAGCTCTTTTTTCGTCAAAATATAGATTATTAATGGTAAAGCTATTCGCACCATAAATAAAGTATACCCGTGTTTTTAATAAAAAGTGATTGATTGAACAATCCTTACTCTTTGATAAATCCAAATAACAGTACACACTAGTATTATTCGAAACATGCGCTGGACTCACTTCCATTGTAATGGTATCGTAATCCATCTCTGTCCCAAAAGCAACCCAATCGTATCCATTGTACCAAGAGAAAACAATGTGCGAACCCGTTGCATCAAAGGTGTTATAGTTGTTTGTTACCGAGTTGAAATCTACGTTCCAACAATATTGTGTGTGATAACCATCAATTTCGATGGTTGAGTTATTTAGAATCAATCCTCGATTGACATTGTTATTATCACTATGAAAGAAGTCCGTAGAGACATCTTGTCCATTCGTATTAAACGTTCCACTCAATAACTCTATAAAACCACCTTGCGAAGGCAGTAAATTACTGATGCTATTATTGGCATCCTCTACATGTAGTTTACTCAACAATCGGAATTCTGTATTGGCAGAACCGTCAATATCTAACTTCAACAAACGAAGCATTTTTCCTTTTGGATCAAGCGTTTCGATACCATTTCGTTGAGAGCGAAAGCGAAGCATTCCTAAGTATTGGACATCCATATTGTCTGCCAAAGCAAAAGAACCATAAATACCGATACTTACACTAGCGTTTCCACTCAAAATAGGGGCATTAGCAGCTGGAATTGCGTTGTCACACATAAAACTATCACAACTAGAATTTGCATTAACATCAATCGTAACATTTGGTGTCGTAAACGCTGCTGCTGTAAAAAATACAGAGTTTGTAGAATTCGGGGCTTGTGTCGCACTTGTTCCACTATTATAAGCATCAACCCACCACATCGTAGGGTCGTTAAAATCACCGCTATTTCCTTTCCAATAATATTGTTTATTGGGCTGTGCATAAACAATGCTTGCCAAGCAGACAAAAATCAAACACAAGAGTGCGTTATTTGGTAATTGTTTCTTCATCGAGGGAAAATTTTGACAGTTTATAATGGTAGTGCTATCATAAACCGTTTGATTAAGTTAATAATTAAGAACTAGTTATTCGTCTTACAGATGAAGTACGTATTCAACCTTTCATAAGCTGCCTAGTTCCATTTTTACTTAAAAAACATTAATAAATATTATGCATTACTCCGTTGAAAAATCGTATTAGTTTATTGCATGAGTGCTTCGCAGTTGATTGTCAGTAGTATGTATTTCTGCTAACTAAAGCATTAAAAGACTGATAATCAAATTAATGCAAGATGCTTTTTTATGTTTTTCATAGAACCCGAACTAAGCGAAGCGACCTCACGTAAGTAACAAAGGCTCACGAAGTAAAAACTAAAAAATCAACGGAGTATTATATTATGAATACAGAAATAATTTAAATTCATTAAAATGAGACCTAAATATTATGTCGATTTAAGCGTTTCATTTGACACCTAAAATTTGCGAATAAAATATATTACAACAACATAATGAGCGAATTAGAATCCAAAACCGCCTATAAAGGTAGTTTTTTTATTTCTAAAAAAAAAGAGCGCATACATAAGTATTGAAATCTTTTTTTTACATATTTATAATACAACTTCTTTTTTTATTTCTTTGTAACAATACATTTTAAAAATCAACTTTAAAAACTAGTACTCAACCTATTAAGAACATGAGTCACCCCATTTAGGTTGTGACTCATGTTTTATCTTCGTCTTTGGTTGTAAAGCCAGAATTATTGTATTCTACAAGTATATCCTTCTGCTTCATAAGCATTCTTATATTCCGCATTGGTCGAACCACTTGTTGTAGGAACAAGTACGCAGACACCTCCACTTGTGGCCGTAGCGGTCTCATCACAAATGTCAATATCGCACTTGCTAGGATGTGTACACTCATAACAGAAAATATTCTCTGTTTGTTCACAAGAAGATATTCCAATGGCAACCGATGCACATAGTGCTAAACTTAATAATTTTTTCATTGTAGTGTATTTTATATTTACGGAAAATAGATAGGCATCTCTTCAAAATAAATTAGCTTACACTACATTTACTTTGTTAAGAAAATTTAGGACAAAAAATGGGGAGTTGAGAACCAAATTGGGAATTCAGAACCAAATTGGGAATAAAAAAGACATTATCACGTTCGTGGGAGCTTGTTGTATTTATCATTACTCCGTTGAAAAATTGTATTAGTTTGATTATCAGCAAGATGAACTTTTAATTATCAAAGTGTTAAAAAGCTGATAATCAAACTAATGCAAGATGCTTTTTTATGTTTTTTATAGAACCCGAACTAAGCGTAGCGACTTTTCGTATTAACAAAGGGGCACGACCACGACCACGGAGTAGCAGCGCAGCTAAGTAAAAACTAAAAACCACGCAGTAGCAGCGCAGCTAATCAACGGAGTATTAATTTATAGCATCTGAATAATCAATTGTATAGTTAAATTTAACAAAATACATAAAACACTGATAATCAAACAACAAATAAAAAACTAAACTCTATTAACGAACGAATAAACAGACAATTTATTGTCTAGGATTCCCTTCTTATTTATTCTCCCCGAAAAACTCAATAAAACTATCTGCAAGTTCCAAGCCAATATTGCACTGAGCCTCAACAGTAGACGCTCCAATATGTGGAGAAACCGAAATTTGGGGATGATTTAATAAAGCAGCGTTCGGTGTTGGCTCATTCACAAAAACGTCCAAAGCAGCTCCTGCTACTTTTCCACTTTCCAAGGCATCCAACAACACAGCTTCATCTATCACGCCACCTCTAGATGTATTGACCAAGAACACCGCATCTTTCAATTGTTTCATTTCTGCTGCTCCGATAACAGGCTGATCGCTACTAGGAACATGTATCGTAATGTAATCACTTTCTGCCAAGACTCTTGACAATGGAACCGTTGTTAAAGACACCGAAAAAGCAGTACTCGGTCCATTAGGAGTACTTAAGTCTATACTAACCGTTCTATCGTACAAATCCGATGCTAAAACACGCATCCCTAAGCCCAAGGCCAAACGAGCGACTTCTTGTCCAATCCGTCCAAAACCAATAATTCCTACTGTTTTGCCTCTAAGCTGTACGCCGCCAGCATATTGTTTTTTTAATGCCTTGAACTCTGTCGCTCCCTTTGTAGCCATATCTCGATTGGCACGGTGCAAAAAACGAGATAAGGTAAAGAAATGCCCGACCACCAATTCCGCCACAGCTTGCGAAGAGGCTTTAGGGGTATTAATTACTTTAATTCCTTTAGAACGAGCATAGTCAACATCAATGTTATCCATTCCGACACCACCTCTAGCGATCACTTTCAGATTGGGACATTGATCAATTAGTTCTTTCCGTACTTTGGTTGCCGAGCGAACAATAATTGCATTGTAGTTCTGTAATTTTTCAGGTAACTCTTCTTGAGGGATTTTGGTACTATCAACATGATAGCCTGCTTCTTCCATTAATAATTTCCCATCTGGATGCATCCCATCATTAACTAAAATCTTGATCATAATTTTTGATTGTTAGGTTGTTTGAATGTGTATTGTGTATTGTGTATTGATAATTTGGTATGAACACTCTTGTACTCCTTTATAAATGCGAATCAAGAGCTAAAAGTAGGTCTGAACAATAAAAAGCAGGAATAAGCGCTTTACAAAATGATGAATGTTTAATTTTTAATGTTGAATGCTTTCTTT
>CACVAQ010000353.1 GCA_902727865.1 uncultured Aureispira sp.
ACTTTATATACCAAAATATATTTAAGTTCATTAGCTTTGGAGAAAAGCAAAAAAATGCATTTTTTTGCTTAAATTACTTTAGATACATATTCTAACAAGCAGTATTACATAAACAGTGCTTCATATCGTGTCATAGATGATATTACCACCTCTAATTTCATTCAGAATTGTCTTAAAATAATAAGTACTATTCATGTCTAAGTCTCCATTAAACCGATTATTTTCTACGACTCGCAAAAATCTTTCTTTGGAAGGAGAGATTTTCAGTTTAATCACCCTTTACTCCGCTATTGTTTGTGTTTTTTTCACTACTAGCGCCTTCTTTTTAGATTACTGGCTTGCCTCCAAAGTATTAGTCAGTATCAGTCTTGTTTTTTATAGTATCGTCCATGTTTTATCTAAGTATAAAAATTGGCACGAAAGACTTGTACTTCCTTATATTATTTACACCTTGATTGTTATATCTCTTTTGTGGGGAACGACAGGTGGGTTCTATAGTGATGTTCCTATTCTTTTCATCATGGTATTTATCATTTTCATGGTCATCCTGCCAAAGAACATTAGAACCTTAGGAATTACACTTTCTTTAGGCACGCTGTTTATACAAATAAGCATTCAATATTGCTATCCGCAATGGGTCAATAATCAAGCTTCTATAGAAAATCTAACCAATGAAATTGTTATTGCAACCCTAATTGCCGTCTTATTGACAGGCAAAGTCATCCATATTTTTAAAAGTCGGTTTGAATTTGATCGTGACATTCTCAAACAAAAAAACAAAGAACTAGAACAAGCAACTCAAGCAAAATCTCAATTTCTAGCCAATATGAGCCATGAAATTCGAACGCCTATGAACGGAGTTATTGGAATGACAGATTTGTTGAACGACACCGAGTTGACGATGGAACAAGAAGAATTGCTCAGTGCCATCAAAATAAGTGGCGAACGCCTGTTGATTATTATCAATCAAATCTTAGACTTTTCCAAAATTGAATCTAGGCAACACCACCTCATTCAAGAACCCTTCTCCTTGATTGAATGTATAGAAGAAGCCTTAGAAATCAACGCTCCTAAAGCGATTGATAAAAAATTAGAATTAAATTATTGGGTAGAACCCAATGTACCAACCTATGTACTTGGAGACAACGGCAAGTTAAACCAAATTTTAATCAACCTCATTGGCAATGCCATCAAGTTTACCCATGAAGGAGATATTTTAGTTATTATCAAAAAAATCGCCTCTACAGATGACCAAATTGACTTAATTTTCAGTGTTAAGGATACAGGAATTGGTATTTCAAAAGAAAATCAACGGGAATTATTTGATGCCTTTACACAAGTCGATAATTCGAACAAACGTAAATATGGTGGCACTGGTTTGGGCCTGGCAATTAGTAAGTTTTTGGCAGAAATGATGGGGGGACAAATTTGGGTAGAAAGCAAAGAAGGAGAAGGCTCTACCTTTTCGTTTACCATTAGTGTCCCTCGTTTGGATGAAATGTCAACCTTGAATGAAGTGAACGCTCATATCCTAAAAGGCAAAAAAATATTGGTTGTTGATGACCACGAAACCAATCGATGGGTCATCAAAAGGCTCTTGACCAAATGGGGCGTCACCGCCTATGTCGTTGACTCTGCGGCTAGTGCTATGGAGGTTTTTAATAAAAAAAAGGATTTAGATTTAGCTATTTTAGATGCGAGTATGCCAGAAAAAGATGGTCTAGAATTAGCCTTAGAGTTTAAAAAAAAGGAGGCTCCTTTTCCTTTAATTTTATTTAGTTCTGGTAATAAGCCCAACTTTGAAGATTTTAATAAAATATTTGTTTCCTTTATCCGAAAACCACTGAAACAACAGCATCTATTACAAGCTCTGACAGATGTTTTTTCAAAACCAACTGTTTTTTCTGACCGAAAGAGAGCAACTATTTTTAACACCTTATTAGGCAAACAAATTCCGCTACGTATTTTGATTGTCGAAGATGATTTTATTAATCAGAAAGTCATTGGAAAGGTCTTAATAAAATTAGGGTACCAAGCAGATGTTAGTAACAATGGCTTAGAGGCGCTCGCCCAAATAGAAACCACTTCTTATGATTTAATTTTCATGGACATTCAAATGCCTGAAATGGATGGTTATGAGACGACGATTCAAATTCGAGGCAATCCAAAACTAAATCAAACTAAGCTTACGATTATTGCCATGACCGCTAATGCCATGCAAGAGGATCGAGAGAAGTGCTTGAGTCTTGGCATGAATGATTACATCAGCAAACCAGTGCTTGCACAAGAAATAGAGCAAATCATTCGAAAGTGGAAAGAAGTCTAAACAAGCGCTTGCTTTCGCTTCATTCTATAATAGAATGCGTTTTTTGTCCTAAAAGGCTTTAAGCTACGAAAAAACCACCCTTTCTAGTGGATAGAAAGGGTGGTTTTATTTTATAGAATCAAAATCATTACGCCCTTTTACAAGCCCAATTCTTTTTTCAATTTCTCAGTAGCATCCGTGCCGCCTCCATAAGCCATCAATGCTTTTTTGTCCAAGATATAAGCATAACCATTTTTCTTGGCAATGCTTGCTATTCCTTTTTCAAATTTCTCATACATTGGCTTAGACAAGGCTCTTTCTTTAGCCAACAACTGACGATCTGCATTATTGGTTTGTTCTTCCAAAGCTTGTTGCATTTTTTGCAAGGTTACTTCTGCTTCTTGCTGTTGTTTGGTAGACAAAGTACCCATTTTCACTTGTTCTATTACCCCCGTGTAATATTTAGCAATCGCTTTTTTTTCTGCATCCAATTGTTTTAACAATTGTTTTTGAAAAATTTCTAAAGCAACTTTAGTATCTCTATACTCAGGCATATCCTTAAGGACTTCGTCTGTATCAATATAAGCTATAGAATACTGCCCCTGCATTGCAAAGGAAGTACAAAACAACAAGATCGTACTCAACAAAAAGCCTCTAAAGAATGAATTAGAAAATTGCAGCATCTTAATTCCCTAAGCTTTTGATAACATCTGCGGTTAAGTCTTTGTCATCCGCAGCGAAAATTAAAGTAGCGCCATCAGGAGCTGTAAAGACAAAATCATATTTTCTGTCTTTTGCCAATTTTTGAATGGCATTGTATACTTTTTCTTGAATTGGTTTTACCAAGCTTTGACGTTTGTTGAACAACTCTCCTTCTGGACCAAAACGTGCTTTTTGCAAACTACGAACCGCCTTCTCTTTGTTTACGATTTCATCTTGTTTCGTCTTACGCATCTCGTCACTCAACAAAGGCTCACGAGTTTGATACTCTCGGTACATCGTCTCGATTTGATCGTATTCTTTTGCAATTTCTTGTCTCCAACGTTCTGATTGCTGCTCCAACTCTTTTTGTGCCGTTGCATATTCTTTAACAGAACTCATAATTTTTTCCATATCAACATAAGCAACTTTTGAGTATTGAGCCTGTACGGTAGACAAACCCAACATCAATAAGATAACTAGCAATGATAGTTGTTTCATAAAAGTCTTTTATTTAGATTAAAAAGTAAGTAGTTCGTAAATTTGTATGATGAAGTGGTTTAAAATTGCGGCTTTAAAAAATAGAAATACAAACGAAAGCTTCGCCGACTAAACCTTTAGCAAGCATAAATGTAGCGAATAACAAGGCGCATTCATGCACAAAAAACAGACTAAAGCGGTTTACAATTCCTATTTTGATTATTACTTAATTCAAAACAACTTCAATAATATCTATAACAATATTTTTGCCAAGTTTACAACAAATTACAAAAGGAATACGCAAAATTGCTTCTTTTTTTAGTAACAAAAGCCCCCTTTTAACATAAGTTTAAAAAAGGCTCCAATTTTGAAAATTACTCGTTCTTTGACAAATC
>CACVAQ010000354.1 GCA_902727865.1 uncultured Aureispira sp.
TTTGAAGCCGACAACCTCAAAGAATTAGAGGAGTACTACCTAATTGAACCCATAAAAGGTTTAAAGCTCTTAAAACTAGGACTCATCTTTGGGCCGAATGCTTCTGGAAAAACAACCATCTTAAAAGCATTGGATTTCATTCGTACGCTTGTTTTGAATCCTTTGGAAAAGAAGACGGAAGTTTTCGAATTCAAACCTTTCCTTTTCGATGAAAAAACAGTCTTAGAAAACACCTTTTTTAGTTTAGAATTCATTCAGAATGGCGTTCGCTATTTACACGAAATTGAATTCAATCAAGAAGCTATTGTAAACGAAAAACTTTATTTTTTTAATCCGAATAAGGCTTTGGTTTATAATAGAGCAACAGATTTGGATAAAAAATTGAGTGCTATAAAGTTTGGTAGTAAAATTACCATCAACAAAAATCACAAAGGAACGCTAGAAGCAAATACACTTTGGAACAATTCTGTCGTGGGCGGCTATATCAAAACCAATTTTGATTCTCATGAACTTCAAGAGGTTATTAGTTGGTATGAGACTGTATTACAACCTATCATTACTCCTCAAACAGACTTATTCCAGTCTATTTCGAAAAAAATTGAAGATAAAATAATTAACAAGAAAACTGTTCTTGAATTTTTAAGTAAAGCGGATTTTAAAATTTCTGATATTATTATAAAAAAGAAAAAAACTCAATTTTCAAATATAATTGACATATTCAGCAATAATAAAGATATCAATGAAATAGAAATTATAAATACACATTTCCAACATACGATTAATAATCAAGGTAAAAACAGTAATTACACACTTTCTTATCAGGAAGAATCTCAAGGAACACAACGCTATTATCAATTTAGTGGTTTGTTAGAATTGATGCTTAATAATCCTATTATTTTTTCGATTGACGAACTAGAATCTTCCTTACATCCCGATTTGTTAGAACATTTTTTGCTGTCCTTTTTAACCAATACAAAAACGGCTCAAATCATAGCGACGACACATCACAGAGAGCTCTTAATGAAAAGAGATATTTTCAGAAATGATGTCATTTGGTTTACAGAAAAAAAAGCAGATGGAGGCACCGACCTATACTCTTTGACTGATTTTGATTCTTCTGTTGTTCGGAATACCAGTTCTATTTATAATGCTTACAAAATTGGAAAACTAGGGGCTACTCCAAATTTAAGTGACGTTTATATGAATACTACTGATGAGAAAAAATAGCCGTCAATCCAAACATAGAAAAGCTCGTCTTGCCAAAAAGACCTATTCTATCATCGTAGATGGTCAAACTGAAATGTGGTATTTTCAGATGATGAAGCAATATGAACAATTGGCTACAGTTGATATAAAGCCCTAACTTCCTAAAAAGAAAAAGCTAGTAGAGTTATTTGAAACGGTAAAAGCCAATAGTTCTTTAGGTTATGAAAAAGTAATTTGGCTGGTTGACTTTGACACCTTAGCAAAGGAAGAAAAGGAACGTAAAAAAGGGAGTCCTTCTATTATCAAGGAATTTGAAAGCTATGTCAAAAAATTAAAAAGCTATCCTAATGTCGTTGTCCTTGTTAATAATCCTTGTCTTGAATTTTGGTATTTACTACACTTTGAATCCACTGGAAAATACTACCCTCAATGTGCAGGAGCTGAGAAAGCATTAAAAAAATCGCTACCCAACTATGAGAAAACAGAACGATATTACAAAAAAGCAAATCAAGATATTTATACGCAACTAAAGTCCAATCAAGAACAAGCCCAACAGAATGGCAAAAGGCTTGGCAATTTTGATTTTAGCACAGCAAATTCTGCCAAAGCCGAAGTTTTTGAAATACTGAATTTATTACATATAAAGTAAATAAAAAAGCAAAAACACGAAAGAAAGACCCTTCGTATTTTTGCTCTAATAATAGCTATTAATATTTAGAAAAAATTACTTTTTAACTTCCAAGGTCTCGTCCAACCATTTGAAAAATTCCGTTTGCCAAATCAGCGCATTCTGAATAGAAAGCACCCAGTGATTCTCTTCTGGAAAGAACAACAACTTACTTTTAATACCACGCAATTGTGCCGCATTAAACGCTTCTAAACCTTGTCCGATCGGCACTCTAAAATCTTTTCCACCTTGGATGACCATAATTGGCGTGTCCCATTTGTCCACATGCTCAATTGGGTTAAATTCATTGAAACTACGTTGCGCTACTTTATTGCTTTTGTCCCAATAATCGCCCCCCATGTCCCAATTCACAAAGAACATTTCTTCGGTTGTACCATACATGGACTTCCAGTTAAAAATACCATCGTGTGCAATAAACGTCTTAAAGCGTTTCTCGTGAATTCCTGCTAAATAAAAACAAGAATACCCGCCATAACTTGCCCCAACACAGCCCAAACGATCTTTATCTACATAAGCTTCTTTGGAGACATCATCAATCGCAGCCAAATAATCTTGCATATTTTGACCACCATAATCGCCACTAATTTGCTCGTTCCACTCGACCCCATAACCAGGCATACCCCGACGATTTGGAGCGACCACAATATAGCCTTGTGCGGCCATTAATTGGAAATTCCAACGGAAGGAATAAAATTGACTCAAAGCACCTTGAGGACCTCCTTGGCAATACAATAAGGTTGGATATTTTTTGGTTTTATCAAAATTTGGCGGATAAATCACCCAAGTAACCATTTCTTTGCCATCCGTTGTTTTGACCATTCGTTTGACGACCTTACTCATATTAACATTCTTATACGTAGCATCATTTTCATGGGTCAACTGTTGCATATTTCCAGTCGTAACATCTACCGTGTACAACTCGGTTGCATGATTCATATCTCTGCGATAAACGACCATCGTTTTGCCATTGTGACCAACAATTCCATTGACATCAAATTGACCTTTGGTAATTTGCCTTGGAGCCGTTACTTTCGCTTCGTAAGATTTAGGAACGTCCAATTCAAATAAATGAACCGTTCCACCAACAGGCGCATTGAAATAAATTTTATCGCCGTCATTACTCCAGACAAAACCATTGACGGTACCATCCCAATCCTTTGTTAAATTAAGATTCCCCGTTTTCCCCCCTTCTTTGAAACGGATAATAATGTCATTTTTATCCGACTCATAGCCATCTCGCTTCATTTGTAACCAGCCCAATATTCCTTTCGAAGAAAAGGCAGGCGCCATGTCATAGCCATTATTATACCCTGTTAGATTCTCGGTCTTTTTAGTCGCTAAATCATAAGCATAAATGTCCGTATTGGTACTTTTTGTGTACTCCGTTCCATATAATTTTTTAGTCACATAAAGCACTTTTTTACCATCAGGACTCCACAAATAATCTTCGTCTCCACCAAAAGGCATTGTAGGACAATCGTATCTTTCTCCCTTCATAATGTCCACTTTATTCAGCAGACGACCCTTTAAGTCCTCGACAAATAAGTGGCTGTATTCTCCATCTTCCCAAGCATCCCAATGACGATACTGTAGGCTTTCATAAATCTGTACGTTAGAATTTTCCAAGGCTGGATAATAATCCTGTCCTGTAACGCGCTCAATTTTAACATTCTCCGCTCCTATTTTAAATTGCCCATTTGGAGAAATATTCTTATCCGCAATCAAATTGGAATAATCACTAATTGGCTTTTTATCGCCTCCTTTTATCGACTGAAGATAGTATTTTGTACTCCTAGAGTTGCCCGCAACATCGTACTTAGAAGCACGATAAACGACCGCTGTTTTGTCCTTCGTTAAGCCTACAGCGGAAACTCTATTCAATTCTAATAATTGCTTGGGCGTAAGATTTTCTTGTGCTTGGGTGCTTCCCAAAAAAGCAGTTAAGCAAAGTGTTAGATATATTTTTTTCATTGTTGATAATAAT
>CACVAQ010000355.1 GCA_902727865.1 uncultured Aureispira sp.
TCCCCAAGGTAATTCAGCGCATGGCGAATATCCATCGCCAGAAAGTCCCCAGAAATACCAATTTCCAGCCCTTCCAAGACCGAGTCCAAAGACTGCAAAGCCGCCTTCAGCGCCTCATAATGACGAGAATTAGAAACGATGCTACTATCTTGTTGCAATTGCCCAGAAGCCACCAAGTCAAAGAGCAACTGTTTGAGCTGCTCGATTTGAGTTTTGTCTTTCGCAGAGAGCGAGAGCGAAGTATATTGCTCCTTCAAGTGTTGAGCAATTTTTGTTAAGTTTTCGTCCATTTCAAAAGGATGTTTTCCTTCTGCTAGTTCGTATAAATCAGATTTATTCGAAATAAGAATGACGTTCATTTCGGCTTTAGTCAACTTTTGGAGGTCGGCTTGCACCTCTAGCGGACTCAGCGCATTTTGATCGTAGACATAGATTAAAATAGCAGATTTTGCCACCTGTTCTAAAGCTTTTTCGACCCCAATAGCCTCAATTTGATCCGTTGCTGCTCGAATACCTGCCGTATCAATCAAGCGATATTGAACCCCTTTAATGTTAAGCACCTCCTCAATCGTATCTCTAGTAGTACCAGCGATGTCCGAAACAATGGCCCGTTCTTCGTTGAGTAGCGCATTTAGGAGCGTTGATTTGCCCGCATTGGGCCGCCCCGCAATAACGGTATGCACCCCATGTTTGATTGCATTTCCGAGTTGAAAAGAATCCAAGAGGCGTTTGATAATGGTCAGAATTTTTGAAACAAGGTCTTTGAGGTCCTCCCGATTGGCAAACTCAACATCCTCTTCCCCAAAATCAAGCTCCAGCTCAATCAGAGAAGCAAAATGAATCAATTCTCCTCGAAGTGCTTTGATTTGATCCGAAAAACCGCCCCGCATTTGAGACAAAGCCATCTGATGCGCCGACTCCGATTCCGCAGCAATTAAATCCGCCACGGCTTCCGCCTGCGACAAATCCATTTGACCATTCAGAAACGCCCGTAAGGTAAATTCCCCTTCTCTCGCCATTCTAGCCCCCTTGCGAATGAACAACTCAATGAGTTGTTGCTGAATGTAACGAGAACCATGACAAGACACTTCAATGACATCTTCCTTGGTGTAAGAACGTGGATTTTTAAAAATAGAAACCAAAGCTTGGTCAATAATTTTGTTTTGCTCGTCCCGAATATAGCCCAAGTGGATGGTATGCGAGTCAACTTGTTGCAAGTCTTTGGCTCGGAAGACCTCGTTGGCAATAGAAATCGCTAGATTTCCAGAGAGGCGAACAATCCCAATAGCGCCACTTCCTGCGGGAGTAGCTAAGGCAACAATAGTGTCTTGAAGATCAATGAAATTGTACAAAGGAAAATAGAGTTAGGATTAGCTAGACTAGCCGTACTTTTGTACGAGCTATTATTATTATTATTAACTGATGTTACGCAGAAAATTGATATTGTCGATAAAATACCAAAATTTGTGTCTCAACCTATTCTTAATTTTGAATGCTTAATGTTGAATGTTGAATGCTTTATAGTACAAGGAGCATTCAAAATTAAGCCTTCAAAATTAAACATTAAAACATAGCTTAAATAAGTAACAATAGGTTTTAGTAGTAAATAAAAAAATCCTTGCGTAACATCAGGTATTAAGAGGAGCAAGGTAGGCATAAGAATGTAATAGAATACTTATTCTTTCCACTCAATATAAGTCGCTTTTAAGCTCTCAATACGAATTTGAACCCAAGCTTGTTTATTACTTCCATCACTATTTTGAAACGACACTTTTCTGTAAACCGTTTCATTGTGTTGATAACCTAAATTTTGATACAAATTATCACCTTGGTCATCATAATATTCGTCCTTAAAAGGACCTGAATTATTCGGTCTTTCTGCACGGACCAACAAACCATTTTTTTTGTCTAAAAAATCCTTAATGATGGTATTAATGATTTTATTTTTCTGACCATTTCGGTACAAAGAAAACGTCCCAAGTACAGCAATCAAGCCTAATACAAATAATCCTATTTCCATTCTTATCTAAATCGGTTTAATACTTTTTATAATTTTATCTAGCATCCTATTGTGCTTTTGTAGCGTAAGTTCATGCCCCATGCCCAATACTAGCAATACATTTTGAGGGCTGTCAATAATAAAAACGCCCAATTGTACGGGACTACCATTGATACTCCCTTCTAGCTCAGAAACCACGCCCATCATACCATTTAATTCTACAATCTCTGGATCTGTTGTAATTTGGGGCTGTGTCAACTGTGTTTGAATAATTGCCTCCAGTTCAATCAAGGCTTCTTCTATCTGATCTGCCTCCATAATAGAAAAGGTAATCGACAAAGAACCATCTCTATTTTGCAAAGTCGCAACATTCTCTTCTTCTAGAATTTGCCATTCATTAGGATACCAAAATTCTACCTGAGCAGCTTGATACGTATATAGATTATGTTTGACTTGGGCGTGTAGGTTCGCATTCGCTAGTGTAAAACTAAACAAAAAGATACAAAAAAAAGTTTTCATTGGTATTTTTGTGTTGTATGAAGATAGAATTGCTCAATAGGGTCTGAAATGAAGGAAAGTTAAGCTTGATAGAAGAGTGCAAATTTTGTACCTATCTATTGGAGCTTATTTCCCAAGCGTCCACTCTAAAAAGTAAAAAACAGCCGTCATTCTGAAAATGACGGCTGTTTTTTAAATCAATACAAATTTTAACAAGCAATTGTTATAAATAGACTAAAACTTACTCTTTTGCAAACACATAGCCCGTTTGAAACCATTGCCAAGCAGTTGATAAAATATCATCCACATCATATTGAGGCGTCCAACCTAAGAGGCGTTTTGCTTTAGAATAATCAGAATAAATAGAAGAAACATCGCCAGCCCTACGTGGACCAATAGCATAATCCAATTGTTGCCCCGTTGCTTTGTCAAAGGCTGCAATCAGTTCTAAGACCGAAATGCCAGCGCCGATCCCTACATTAAAGGCTTCGCAGTTGTTGGTATTTTTTTTATTTAATAAATACTGTAATGCTTTGGTGTGTGCATTGCCGACATCCATCACATGAATATAGTCTCGAATACAACTCCCATCTCTAGTATCGTGATCGTTGCCCGTGACCGTAAATTTGCCTCTTGCACCAGTCAATGCTTCCATCAAAATTGGCACCACATTGTACGCCCCAGCTTGTGGGATTTCGCCCATTAGGCCACTTTGATGCGCCCCCGCAGGATTGAAATAGCGCAACAATAAGCTATTAACCGTCGGATTAGCAACGGAAAAATCCTCAATGATTCGCTCCGCCATTTGTTTGGTACTAGCATAAGGGCTTTCCGCTCGACACATGGGCGTATCTTCTGTTACAGGAAGTACACTGGTGTTGCCATAAATAGAGCAAGAAGAAGAGAAAATAAAGTTGGGTATCTGAAATTGATGTACACAAGTAAGTACGTTGAGTAAACTATTCAGATTGTTTTGATAATACTTTAAAGGCTCTTGAACCGATTCTGGAACGCTCTTGTAGGCTGCAAAATGAATAATGCCAGCAATATCTTTATGGGCTTCAAAGACCGTTTGTATGGCCTCTAAATTGCAAAGATCAAGGGCATAGTTTTTAATTTTTTTTCCTGTAATTTTAGCAACAACATTTAAAATTTCAGGATTAGATCGAACGTTATTATCAATGGAAATAACTTCAAATCCATTTTCTACTAAATCAATAATGGTGTGGCTACCAATATAACCACAGCCACCAGTTACGAGTATTTTAGACATTTCTAATGTATTGTTTTGTCTTAAGCTAAAACAGTATTTTGAGTAATAAGCTATAATCATTACTTCGTGGAAAACCC
>CACVAQ010000356.1:0-3713 GCA_902727865.1 uncultured Aureispira sp.
TTTGATAATATCCAATTAACTGCCCAAAAACCAGAAACAACAACCATTGTACAATCGCTGTAGACGTAATTGCCCCCAATGCGCCATAGTTTGGAATGAGGCAATAGTTACAACACAGATTAACAATAGCCGCCCCAAAAAATACCCAAACCAATTGTTTTTCTCGGTTCATTTTAATCAACTGATGCGTTTGAATGGCATAACCAAAGAAGGGAACAATCGTAAAATACCCCATGACATACATCCAAACCGAAAAATGAATGCCATAAACCAAAGGTAAAAGGTAATAAAAGAGGCTTATGATCGGTGCTGTACCTAGGATTCCAATCAACAACATCAAGCGATTCATACGTTGCAAGGCCTTATCTGGCATCCTGTAAATATTTTTCAGAAAGGGGCTGATGATAATTCGATTGCCTAATATAAACAAGCTCAATACTTTAAAAAAAACTTGATACGCTCCTAAGGTGTCTTTTGGTAGATGATAAGCAACGCCATACAAATCTATTCGACTCTGAATAAAACCAATCATTGCAGGAATAAAAAAAGGAAAAGCAGCGATTAAAAAAGCTTTACTAAAGCGCCATTGCCAATTTTCAAAAACGAACTTTCGATAAAAGAACGCATACGCCATCGCCTTTAGCATTGCCAAAAAAGCATATAAACCAAGTACCAAACCTAAACTTAACGTATTTCGATGGAACAACAAGACCAGTAGAATCGTTAAAAACCCAAAGCTTTCTACACCCAAAGCTCCTTTTAGTTTTCTAGTATAAATATGTAAAGGATCAAATGAACGGAGGACAAAAGTGCCCAATAACCATAAAAAAAGTGCCGTTGCATTCCAGCAATTATCATAGAACAAATAAAGCCCCAAGACTTGCACCAACAGCAACAAAATCAATCGACTAGCCAAGGACTCCTGCCAAACAATGGCTATATTTTTAGCCGATTGACTAAACGCTCTCAACAAATAGGTATTCTGTCCCCAGTTAAAAAACAAGATAGAAATATTGACAAAAATCAAATAGTTGACCACCTCGCCCCAGGCCGCTTCTGAGTTGAATCGAATGACAAAATAGGAAATTAAAAATTGTCCTAATGGGGGTAAAATTTGATGCAGTCCATAGGCTACAATCCAGCCTAGTCGTCGTTGTTGTTTGTTGCTTAACTCGTCCATTTTTCAAATAAGCGCTGACGCTCTTCTAAGCTATAAAAGTGACTACAATATTTAGACGCCAACATTTGCTCTACATAGCTTTGAGGCAGCTCTAAATTTGTTTTAAATTGTTGATATAAATCCGCATAATCTTTTTCTGCCCCAACATTATGCCGCACTAATTTCAAATTAGAAAGACCTAAAAAATCATGGACTTGTTTTTCCTTTTCAGCATCCGACAAATCGACCCGCAACAACAACAAATCAAGATTTTTGTGTTGATAATTTTGGTATTTTTTTTGCCAATCAAAAGCCGTTTGATAAACGTCTATTCCCAACATCATTTTCAACTCTTCGTCTAGCCAAGTCAAAGGATACTCCTGCGGGACTAGCTTCAAAAACTGTGCTTGCAAAAAACTAGTATCTCCTTGATAATCGCAAGCGTCTACCTTATTATAATACCGAAAGACCTCAAAAAAAGCCGATACATTTCGTTCGATGGGTTCTCGGATCGTTGTGATAAGGGAAACAGGCTGATTGCTCCGTATTTTTTTTTCATAAATCAAGGCACCTGGATTTCTTGAATCTGGCCACCAGCCTTTGGCTCGGCAGGCTTGATATTCCCAATTGATCCGCTCTTGTTTCAAGCTGTGTAGGTGAAATACAGGTAAATCCGTTTGTGCTTGAATCGAGTGATATAAAGACAGCGACCCGACCTTGCCCATGCTATAAATTAGCACCGATTTTTGCTTGGACTTCAAGGCTTTTTTATCCTTTTGATATTGCCATTGCCCTCGTATGTAATAGCGATAAAATGATTTTAGATAATGCTTCATAGGCCTTTATTTTTTTCGTTTTTTGACTCCTTTTTCCGCGTCCAAATCCACTTTCATCAAGGTATAAAATCCAATACCCCGATTTTGGTCCGACAAATAAAACACTTCTTGGGCATTGATTAACAAAGGCTTCCGTTTGTTGCCTTTTGTATTGGTTAACCTAGTGTTTTTATAATACACTTGCCCATTTTCGATACGAACAGCACTCGCATTTACTGTTTTGATAACCCGTTCGGTTAAGATTGTTTTAGGCTTAGGAACGGTCCAATATTCGTATTCTAATTTCCCGTTGTTGTTCCAATAATCTATGGTCAAAATCTGTTCTTCTTCTATTAATACATAATCATTCTGAGGCGGTTTATTTTTGAACATAGATGGCAGAACAAAAAATAGAAACAAACCTATTACCAAACTTAGAATAGAAACTGTTTTGCTTTTTTCTGCTTGATTTTTGGGTAAGAATTGATAATAACAAACGAACAGTGCAAGCAATAAATATACTTTTGGGAATTTAAACAACAAGGGCAAACTATAAAAATAAGTAATTGGAATGTTCGCATACATTGCTACTAAAATGGAAAAAATGAATTGCTGCTTTTTAGAAAGCCCTACCTCTTTTCTAAAGATCGTCAACCAAGGAAACAGCAATAAAATACTAGCATACGAACTCAATCCTGGGGACAACAATAAGCAAGCAATGATCCAAAAGCCCATTTTTAGTGCTGGCTGCTGCCTCGATTTCCAAGTAAAAAGAATAGCTGTACTTATAATACTTGTTTTATAAATCGCTTGCGCTAAATGGTATGCCGTATAAGAATCCCAAACAGGCATCGGATTGTGTATTTTGTCGTACACAAACAAGTTTTTGAACAACATCGTCGCTGACTTTGCCGCAGGGGTAAAACCATCGTAATAAGCGCCTTCTGCTGATTTAGGCAATACTTCTTTGAAGTAATACCACCAAGTTGCCCAATCCATTTGAAGCAAAGAAATAGCAAGCCATGCTAGACAAACTCCAATGTAAAACAAGAGTGCTTTATAGCGTTTTTCTACCAATAGCAAAACGCCTAACAAGACAGGAAAAACTTTGAGCATCAAAGCCGTTCCCCAGCAAAAAGCGCCTAGTATTGTTTTCTTTTTTTGAAAAGCATTCCGTCCTTCTATTAATAAAAAAAACAATAAAAAATAGACCTGCCCAAAGTACAAGCCATTCTTTAAACTCGTAAAAAAAACGAGTGGAAGAAAGCCTAACACCCAAGGCGGTAATGCCCAACGCTTTTGGGCTCGAACCAAAGCCAAGAGCAACAAAAATCCGCTAAGTAGGTTAAAACAAAGTTTGGCTATAAGGGGCGACAAATAAGTCGTTGGATAAAAGAAAAAAGCCAAGAAAGGCGTATTGGGATAATAGGCCAAAAACAGTTCCGTAAATCCTTTTTCTGCTGCCAATGTATTCAACTTAAACGCATCGTATACGCCACTCGTCCACCAACCTTCTTTCAAAAAAACAGCGCCTATATAAGCATTCGAAAAGTCATGGATCGGTAGAAAATAGGCTTTCCATATGCAATAGCCCAACAGCAGGAGTAATGGGCTGTATAGAAGTATGTTTGTTCTGTTTTTGGAAAGGTTCAAGGTGTTTGAATTGTGTTTTAAATGAAAGCGTTTCATACTGTTTTCTACAGCATGCTGTATATTTTTTTACGATGACTTGATATTAA
>CACVAQ010000356.1:3813-9132 GCA_902727865.1 uncultured Aureispira sp.
AAGGTTGGATTCGAAGGCGTCTTCACTAGGAAGTAATCAGCGTATTCTCTTACTTCTGAATCGCCACCAAGTAGTTTAAAATCTGTTAAAAAGCCTAAATTCTTCATTGGACTATTATTGATGCAAAAAATCTATAAAACAATAAAACGTAATCGCCAGTAAAAACAAGCGGAATCGCAATTTCAATTCAATCTGATTCAAAAAAGCAAAACGGCTCCGATAAGCCCAGGCACTTAGAAATATTAAGACAACCGTAAGGCCCAAAGGAAGGTAGGTAAGCAAGAATTTTAATTCGGTCATTCCCTCATCCACCGTAGAAATAAACAGGGCACAACTCGCCAAGTAACAGCCCAAGGCTACATGTAATCTATTTACAAATAGAAGAAAAAGGAAGGGGATTAAAACAAAGGCATTCGCTGTCACTAATTTTATATCTAAAAAAAGGAGCAATTGAACGCCCAAAAAAGCAACTAAATAAGACAGCCTTTTTTTTGATTCCATCAAAATTACAACTCCTATAAAAAGACTTAAAATAGCCGTTAAAAACTGTGCTTGGGTATTGGCACTGGTATACGGAAGTGCTTGAAAATTACGTCTTGCTGCTTCAATATTTAGATCCAAGGTAACTTTCCCTTCATAAAAAGACCATAAGCTCCAAGCAAACCACAAGGCCGCTAAAAAAAATCGATAATTTCGATTTTCTTCGATGAGTTTAACCTTATATTGGACCGCCGATTCTGAGTCGTCATCTAAAATAGTCTGCTCCATTCTATAAATTAAATACAGTGTGTAAATAGATGGACAAAAGTAATTCATATTAAATTAGCTACGCTGCTAGGCTATGCTTTTGGTACAGAGTACCAAGCTTACGCAGTTCACTACGTTCATGTGGTGAGGCCTCTTTTGTCCGCTTAACTTCCTTGAAAAACCTCGCTTCCGCAACAGCGCATCGCATTAAAAAACAACTCCTACCAAAAAAGGGATCCACCCTACGAACAAGGCTAAACGAAACCGAAGGTCTAAGTTTACGTCTCTTAATGGAAACAATATTTTTCGGTAATTATATCCACTCATAAAGACTAAAACATAGATTACAAGAAACGCATAGTCCATAAACAATTGTTCAAAGAGCATAAAACTACCTCCTAATACAACAAACGAAAAGCCTATAATAACTCCATAACACTCTAACCCCGTTCTTAAGTCTCTCGCAAAAGCAAGTAGAATTATTGGCAAACAAGTAATTGGCCATGCCTCACTTATTCCTGTACAAGGAATGGTCAATAGCAAAATCCCAACAAACGAGAACAAATAAGAAATTCGATCTTCTAACTGTTGATAGATAACGAAAGCCATTCCTAGTGCTAAGCATCCAAGAATAAAATAAATAGCCATTCTAGTGATGTCGTAATCAAACAAACTCGCATTAGGCGCTAGCATTCTATCCACCATCCGACGGCCTTCATTTAAAAAAACCAACCCACCTAGCAGCCACAAGATAACCAACAAGCTTCGGTACTTAACATTTTCTTGAATAGGATTGGGCTTTTCCTTCTCAAAATGATCTAAAATAGGATCTACTGACATTTTTTTTGTTGATAATTTTAAGAAAAACGCTTTGCATAAGCCATCCCTGCCTTAGCCGCAACCGACTTTGTCTTCATCTTTGTTGCAGCCAAACTAAACTGCTGTCCTTTCAAAACTTGCTTGTGATAATTTACTTCGTTCACAACCCAACGCACGGCATAATCGTAATACGACCTCGGATACGTTCGTTCAAAATCTCGATCCCTATCGGTACTGGTATTCCAGTCGTTTTCTACGGTTTGTACCGCCTCTACTTGTTCATAAAGCCCCGTTCCTTTGATCGGATAAGCGATTGTAATTGTAAAGTGATCTGGATTAGATGTTTTTAAATGATGAATGGTTTCCTCAATATCTTCCTCGGTTTCTCCAGGATACCCCAACATAATAAACGTACCTGCTTCGAGTCCCTTTTGTCGAGTGAGCTGAATCATCGAACGAACTTGATTCACATCGACTCGTCGATCCATCGCATCAATAATTTTTTGAGAGCCACTTTCTGCCCCAATCCAAATTCTAAAACAGCCTGCTTTTTTGAGCAAGTCAAGCACCGATTCGTCCATTCGATCCGCTCTAGTAATACATTCAAAAGGAATGACGGCATCTCGTTCGTTGACCTCTTTGGCGAAACCTTCTAACCATTTGTGACTGACCGTGAATACATCGTCTACAAACCACAAAGTATCAGGGCTATAATGCTTTTTGATGTCGAGCAATTCATCAACGACGACCTTTGGCGAACGTCTACGATAACTTTGACCATAAACGGCGGTACTACACCATTTACAAGTATATGGACAGCCTCTTTGCGTGCTGACCGAAACGGCATTGAGTCCGTGATGTGCTTTCCAAGCCTTTAAATATTCGTGTAAATTTATCTTCTTTCGATTGGGAAACGGCAAATCGTCTACAGGACGCAATCGCGCTCGTGCTTTGGTTTTAAAAACCGCTCCGTCACGGGTTCGATACGCCAAACCATCAATATGTGCAAATTCTTCTCGATTGCCTTTTGCTACGGTTTCTGCAATTTCAAGCATCGTTTGTTCCCCTTCGCCCACGACCACTATATGCGCTCCAGTTGCCAAATAATCAGGTATATTGTAGGTCACATCGGGGCCGCCCAACACAACAATAGTATGTTTTAAAAGAGGATTAGAACAGATAAATTGGACCATTTCAATGACATTTACTTTGGTCATCAAATTCGTATAGATCGGCACCAAGTCGGGCTGCTCTTTTTCTAAATGCTGATAGAGTTCTTTTTTGGTAGAAAACGTTGTGTCAAAAACCTCGTTGTCCATGCCTTTTTTTTCTAGCCAAGCCGACAAGTACAAGATACCCAAGGGTGGATAGGGACGCATGATCTCCTGTTCTTTTTCATCTTCTTTTATAAAATACCCATGTGTGAATGTTATTTTCATTAATTATTTTTAGGTTTTAAAACAATCATATAATGATCGCTCCACTTAGAACAAAAGCTAGGGCTTATTTTTTCTAGTCGATTTAAAATACGCATCAAAAAAGGCTTATTTTTAAACCAATTATCTAGGTACGAAGGCGGTAACATAAAGCCAATAGGATGTGCCGCTTGGGCGTCAAATTCGGTTTGCAACAGTTCGCTGAACTCCTTGGGGCTATAATACCAAGTATCTACAGTTGTTGTTGCGGTCAAAGGCGCTGCAATCGCTTCTTTTGTTCGACGTCGCCAAGCTTTCTTAAACGCCCCTTTCAGTGTAAAATACAGCGTTTCCCACCAACAGAATCGAGACATAATCACCCCAATAAAACGACCATTCGGTTTTAATAATCCTTGTAAGGATCTACTTATTTTTGTTAAATCTTCTGGGGCAACACAGTTTAGGCCTCCAAAATTCGAAAAAACAAGGTCGTATTTCACCGAAGCATCTAAACGATCGAGTTGCTCTATGCTCAAGGCTTTGCAAGTAATTTTAGCTTCCAATTTATGTTTGGCAACCTTTTCTTGCGCCACCAAAACCATTGTTTCAGAAAGATCTGTCGCTAAGACAGAACAACCTTGTTTCGCCAACCAAACCGCATCTTCTCCTGTCCCACAATTTAACTCTAAAACAGCTAAATTAGAGCGATTCGATAGATTTTTTTGTAGATAATAATGGACACGCTCCCGTTGCAGTACGCCCGTTTGAGAATGCGTAAAATCAGCATCGTACATTTCGGCAATGCTGTTAAAGGGTTGTTGGGTTGTTTGATCGGATTTAGGCATTTTCCAAGCGTTTTAAACGCATTTTGTCAAGGACAACCGCTGGCGTATAATAAAAAGTGCCCAAAGCAGAACGCAAGCGAGCTCGATTTGTTTTTTGAGGTGCTTTTAGCAACATTTTTAAATTTTCCAAGCCTTGCTTTTTCCGAAAAACCTTGTGTACCAAACGATGCAATCGTTTATAAAACGCAGGTGAAAAAGTCGCTTTATACATCATGTCCAGGTCGTCAGAATCTTCCCAGTTTTGTTTGTTCACCAGTTCCGACTGTACCATTTCAAAAAATTTGGTTCCAGGCAAAGGATAAGAAACTGAAATTCCAATATCGTCTGGCACTAAATCCAATAACATTTGAATTGTTTTTTCAATATCTTCCATCGTTTCACCGAGGTATCCAAATTGCAAAAAGAAAGCTACTTTGACGCCTTTACTTTTTAATAATTTAGTCGCTTCATAAATTTGAGACACATCGGTCCCCTTATCCATTGCATCCAGTATTTTCTGCGAGCCAGATTCGGCCCCTACCCAAACGGTTTCTAAGCCAGAAGCGGCCAAAGCATCAATGCTATCTTCTTTTAATAATAAATCTACTCTGGATTGAATTTTATATTGGATGGATAGATTCCGTTCTTGTAATAAGTCTCTAAATTCTTGCACCCAACCAGGTTTCAAGCCAAAAATGTCATCACAAACCCAAAAATATTCTGCCCCATATTGATTGACTAATAATTCGAGTTCGTCTACAATACGCTTAGGCGATCTAGAATTATAGCGATTGCCATAAATTGGCTTTGCACACCAATTACATTTATAGGGACAGCCTCTAGTGGTGGCAATATTTAAAGAAAAATAACCTTGCTTTTCGAGCCAAATTTCTTTATAAGCAGGAACATCCACCAAATCCCAAGCAGGCTGCGGCAAAACATCCAAGTTTTTCATAACAGGTCTTCTAGGATTTTTTACAACCGTCCCGTGTTCATCCGACCACACCATTCCCAAAATAGACGCTTCGTCTATTGTCCCCCGTTCTAGGGTATTAATCAGCTCCAATAACGTTTGCTCGCCCTCTCCTAGCAGTACATAGTCAGCGCCCTTTTGTAGGTACTTTGCATAATGATCGGTGGAATCTGAACTGGACACAATCACGGTACAATTCCGAGCCTTTCCGTAGGCAATCATTTCCAAAGCAGCATCTCGCATCTTGGTCAAGCACATCTTCGTCAGATAGTTAAACCCATCATCGTAAATAATTAAATACTTCGGACGTTCTTGATCCAAGACAGGAATAATGGCATCTGTTCGTTCTTTTAAATTCGTATCATACAAGCCTACTTCATACCCTTCTGCACGCATTAAAGCAGCGGCATAGATAGTTCCATAAGGAGGATAAGGTCGTCCATCTTCCCATTGTTTGGGATCAAAGCGATAGAAATAAGAATGTGTAAATAGTAGTTTCATATACTTTGTGATAATATTTTTAAAGTAGGTATTCTAAAAA
>CACVAQ010000356.1:9232-19188 GCA_902727865.1 uncultured Aureispira sp.
TAAAAATGTACGGAAGAATCTAAGATAAGAATGCTTATAGGCTTGATTCCTTGATGTCGAGCTCTACTTGATGTTTTGTTTCAAAAGCTTCGACACGCTCCATAAAAGCTTTGATTACTTTTTGTTGAAATAATCGTGGATGATGTTTAGACACGTTCCGCCTTGATTTCAAAGCAATTTTAAAATCTTCGGCTGCCATGCCTTCAAACTTTTCATCCCAGCGTTTCAAGGTTCGTTTCATAAAAAAAGCATCCAACCAATCTCCTAGTTTTGTATTGAGTATTTTTTCCATAAAAAATTGTATCCAACCTTGTTTTTCGGGCAACATTTGTTCTAAATTACGAGGCGCTACATTAGGATAATAAGTATTTAACCATCCATTAGCAGCCCAAAAATCTTGATACATTTGGCGGCCATAGATCGGTAAGACCGTCGCCACTTCGGTTGCTGTAAAACGATTTTTTTCTTCTATTTCTAGTAAATCTTCGTCTACAAAGTAATTCACACAAAAGTGCTTCTTAGAATTAAAAAGAAAAACCTTCTTGAATAAAACTAAAAAAGTCCGTGTCACCCACAAACGCTGTGGTTTTGTGACGATGAAATAATCAATGTCTCCGTCCAAAGGCATCACATTTTTAGACAAAGAGCCTGAAACAAATACTCCCCGAACATAAGGAAAACAAGTCATTAGACGAGTCATTTTATGTGCTCGTTTAAGGTATTTTAAAGCCCGTTGATTATTTTCTTTTCGGGCTTGCCCCCATTTAGGAGCCTTTGTCAATGCATAAAATTGATCTATTTCATACAGGTAGCCTTTCTCCACCAATTCAGCCAAAACAGCTTCTATTTGGTTTATTGGCGTTTCGTCTATCCTTTTATAGCAACTAAACTCATAGATTTCATGTACAGTTAAAGGATAAGAAAATATGTCATAGTAGAACAAGGGTTCTAAAATTTGGCTAGCTATTTTCAAATCGCAAGATAGATCAGATTTAATAAGGGGTTTCATACTGTTGTATCAATTCATTAAAGGCGTGTTACTTGTTTTTTAACACAGAAGAAAATTTAGACTTTTGTTCTTTATTTTTTCTCAGCACAGGGCAAAATTCGCAAAAGAAAAGCGTTTTTGTCTTGTTTTTGTAGCTATTTTTTCAAAAAAAAACAAAACCCCACAAAAGGAGATCTAAAAAGTTTATTCTCAAAAATAACAAATAAAACAACTAAAAAACAACTAATTATAAATCTTAAAAAATAAATCTATATAAGAAAAGCTATTTTTTGTTTTTGATTATTTATAAAATAAGTTTCATTTTTGTATTATTCCATAATGTATATAAAGCACTCGTTCAATATTTACATTACTCCGTTGAAAACCCGAACTAAGCGAACTAAAGCGCAGCACTCAGGAGCTTAGCGACTAACAAAGCGACTTTTCGTATTCACAAAGGGGCACGGTAGATGAGCAAAAATAATTAACCTTAAAATTTAGCCTCTTTGCTCCGCTTAATTTCCTTAAAAAGTCTTCGTTTAGCTCGCCAGCACAAACAATAAGTGAAACGCTCAATCTAGAGACAAACAGATTCAAAATACTCTGTTGCTTTTTAGTTTTTACTTAATTATACCGCTATTTGTTCTGTTGGGTTAGGAGCGCTTTGTTTGTGGTTCTGCCCCTTTCTTCTTTATGGGAGGTCGCTTTGCTTAGTTTATTCAGACTTTCAACGGAGCAATCATAATAATAATACTTTATCTTAAAAAATGTTTTCTTTAAACAAAAAAAGTTTTGAATCGGTAAAGAAACAATTAAAATTTAATTTCGACCGATCAAATTCATAAATTTAACAATCAAACTGTATTCACACCGCACAATATATACAAGAAAATCATACAAAAATGACAAAGAACATCAGTTTAAAAATCCAGTATACAATTTTTGCCTGCCTCCTCTGGGCTGGACTATCCAAGTCTACCCAAGCGCAAACATTGTCTCTAGATTACAGTGTTGATACCAATTGCATCCTCACCCTTAATCTATTAGATAGTACGAACACTGTTGCTAGTTTTAGTCCTCCATATCATTTTTCGATAAGCGGAATAAATGTCAACAGCAACTCTTTAGCCTCTGCAATAATTGACCTATCTAGTCTTCCCAATGGGAACCATGATATAGAAGTAATTGATGGGAATCAAAATTACTATTTGGATAGTACCACGATTAGTTGTGGACAAACGAGTACACTTCCCAACTTTGCCTTAATTGATTCTGTGTTTCAACTTCCAACATCCTGTAACCAGTGTAATGGTTCGGGTAAGATAGAAGTAGTCAATTCTAATAGTTTATATACTTTTGAATGGAGCGATGGCTTTGTTCTTTCCAATGCCCTTTTTAGCCAACGAAATAATTTATGTCCTGGGGTGTATACCATTGTTGTGACAGATAGTATTGGAGCTAAAAATGCCACTAGTTTAACGGTTTCATGTAACAATATCTATCCCCCTCAGGTAGCCACTTGTTTCCCTGACATTACTCGGTATTTAGGGTTTAACAATCAGGTAAACATCAGCACCACCGATTTGAGTGCGATCGGGATTAACAACATTCAAACAGAGGCATATATTATTGATGCATCGGGGGCGATATCCGAAACGGTCCATTTTGATTGCAATGATTTAGGCTATCATTATTTAACTTTATTGTTAATTGATTCCGCACTACAAACTTCAGATACTTGCAAGGTATTAGTGAACATTCAAGACTCTCTATCTACTTGTAACGGGAGCACGGGCAACAGCAATGGACTCATTGGATTTACAACAAATGCTAGTACTTGTAATAGTTGTGATGGCCGTTATACTTTTCTTCAATTTGAAGATAGCCTTACCGCAACAGGGCCGCCTACTTTTGCGTGGAGTGATGGCTCCACTGCCGGCCCGACAAGAACCAACCTTTGTCCAAATCAAAACTATGTACTCTCTGTCAGTGATGTCAATGGAACCATGCACACAGCAACGATTAATGTAGCTTGTTTAGGAAACACTTGTATAGATAGCAATCAAGTAGACAGTTCCTTGTCTTGCCCTCCTGTCTATGCCCCTGTTTGTGGCTGTGATAGCGTTACTTATGTAAATGCCTGTGTGGCAGCCTACACTTATGGCGTAAGCCGTTGGACACAGGGAGCTTGTAATCCCAATGGCTTAACATTAAGCATTTCGACGACGCCTGCCGCTAGTTGTGATACCATAAACACCTGTTCAGGAACGGCAAATATTTCTATATCGGGTGGTTTTCCTCCTTACACCGTCATTTGGAGCGATACGAGTATTATAGGGACGGCTCCTCTCAATATTTGCTCAGGAAATTACCAGGTTACGGTCACTGATTTCCAAGGGAACATCGTTACTTCAATTGTTACGATTGGTATTGATGGTTGTGTATGGCCAGGGGATACGGATAACAATACCGTTGCCAACAACTTTGATTTGCTACCCATTGGTTTGTCTTATGGCGATGTCGGTCCTGCTAGAACACAACCTTCTACCCTTTGGCTTCCTTTTCAAGCGTTTGATTGGAATAGCTTTCCAATAGCGGGTTTACAAAATAAAAAACACATTGATTCAGATGGAAATGGTGTTATTGACTCTTTAGATGTAGATGCTATTTTGCTAAACTACGGACGTTCTTATTTCCGTTCAGGTTCAAATTCATTGCCCGGCCCAATCCCTTTTGGAATAGATGCTGTCACCGTTCATATTGGAGATACGATCACAACGCCTATTTATCTAGGAAACCAATCCTCCCCTGTTGTAAATGCTTATGGTGTTGCCTTTACCGTCAACTATAACCCAGCTCATATAGAAGCAGGCTCGGTCAGTGCTAGTTTTAATGGGTCTTGGTTAGGCAATGATCTTCTACAGGTTCAAAAAGTGTTTGATAGAACGGGTCAACTTCAGGTTGCCATTTCAAGAAAAGACAAAGCACCTATTAGTGGTCATGGTCCAATTGGAGCCTTGCATTTTACCATAAAAGACGACTTAATTATGGGTAGATTATCAAATTCTGATTCGATTACGTCTCCAGTAAGTATTTCTGACATTCGTTTAATCAACTATCGAAACGAAGAATTGGGTACAACTCCTACAACGGGAAATATTACGATCTTAGAATTATTATCAACCCATACACTTACTAATCATGAATTAGATATCCAATTATTTCCAAATCCTACAGATGGTCTATTGAATATTATTAGTAAAAAAGTAAACCTGACTTCTATCCAATTATTTAATGCTACTGGGCAGCTCATTGACAGTAATAGTAGTCCGAATCAACATGAAAATAAAATTTCGATGGAACGATTGGCAACAGGCATCTATTTTCTATCGATACAAACAGATCAAGGCGTTTTTAATCAAAAAGTCCAAGTGATTCACTAAATAAGATTCCGTACAAGAGTGAATTGTTCGAATACATCTTGTCTTGATTCATTTTATAAAGTTACCTCGGTTGTAGACTGAGGTAACTTTTTTTTGTCGCTTCATACTAGGGGCTCTATGCCGAATCATTTCAGCAAAATCGAGCGTTAAAGTAATTGGGCCATTAAAAACAAGCCTAGAGAACCGTTTTTTGCTGATAATGGAATTGGTACTAAAGAACAATAATTACTACCTGATGTTACGCAGAAAATTGATTTTGTCGATAAAATACCAAAATTTGTGTCTCAACCTATTCTTAATTTTGAATGCTTAATGTTGAATTTTGAATGCTTTATAGTACAAGGAGCATTAAAAATTAAGCCTTCAAAATTAAACATTAAAACATAGCTTAAATAAGTAACAATAGGTTTTAGTAGTAAATAAAAAAATCCTGCGTAACATGCGTTACTAAAAAAAAAACTACTCAAAGACACTATGAAGCTCCTACAAACAAAAATCACCTTAACCATGACAGCTAAGGTGATCTCTATAAAATTGTTCCTAAAAAAGAAACCTACTATTGAATTATTTCTTGATGAAACGATTCGTTGAAACGCCTTCTGCTGTTTCAGCAGTAATAAAATACACCCCTGCTGTTAGAGCACTAACATCAATTCTCTGTACTTCAGAAGTTACGTTTTTGCTTTGTTCCACATAAATAACACGACCAGATACATCTGTCATCACATATTTGACATCAATTGGAGCATCATAAGTAACCTCAATATTTAACTGTTCACTTGTTGGATTTGGATAAACATTCAATGTTCCATTTTCTGCTTTAAAAACAGTTGAATTTCCAGTAACCAAAGCCGTCGTACCTAAATGTATACCTATAGACGGGACTTCATCATATCCTGAAAATCCTCCATACCAATTCGATGTTCCAGCAGCATCTACTACTTGCATCGTTGACATCGCAACAGGAGTTGCACTAGTAGTCGTTCCTATATTCATTGCGTAGTTCAATCGATCAACACCATGAATTGGCACATCTTCAAACTCAAATGTTGCGACACCTCCCGCCAAAGCAGGTTGAGTCAAAACAGAAATATAATAAAATCCTCCATCTGCAAGTGCGCCCATAGGACCTCCCGTAGAAGCATCGACAAAGTTACGTGCCACAGCTAAGCCATAATCACCATTTGCTACAGTTGTTCCTAAGCCATTAATCGTCATCGTTCCGATTCCCACTTGTGTCAACTCTTCTCCTGTAATAAATCCATTTGCAACACCTCCACCAGAACCATCTACATACTGGTAAATATTAACAAATGATGTTTGAGTACTTGCTCCAGTAAAACTAGCGGGTACATAATAACGGAAATCAACAGAGTCAATAACGATATTATCTGTTGTTCCTTTAGGGAAATAATAGACAGAACCATACTCAAATGCGGTATGTGGTGCTCCACCAGGAAAAATACGAGCTCCAGCAAAAACTCTACCATCTGTATTGCTTACTCTAGCCTTTGAAATATAGTGAGAACCCGTTGCTTGGTCATCTGTAATTACAAAAGAATACCGAATGGTATCATTTGAAGTCGTACCATCTAGACCATCGTGGTCTGCCCAACAAGTAACAGTGTACACGCCTGCGCCATTCCCCATAATAAAGTCTAAGTCTCTTAGATAATCCACTAAACCAAGACCATCTCGATCTCCTGTTGCAACAGAATCTGTTGGATCTGCCATAATGGTATCTAAATAAACAGCAGGTGTCACGGCTCCAGTAAGCCCATCTTCAAAATCAATAGAACACATTAGTCTAGGAAACGCTGTTGGTAAAATTGTTTTCCAACCATGATTCACCACTTTTGCGCCCCATAACCATTCGCCCAAATCACTTGGATCAATGTTTACAATTGGATTGTGCGCGTTATTTCCTGTTCTCACCACATTTCCTATACTATAGTAAGTGGCACCATCTGCATCAGGAAGTCCGATAGCAATATCGTAGTCTGGTGCCATTTCAATCACTATATCATCTATAATTGAATAATAATACTCTCCATCAAAGGTAAATTTAAGGCGACATTGAGTTAAATTTGCCACTCCAGTAGTAACCGTAGGAAATATCGCTCGAACCATTCCTTCTACAGCTGCATTCACTGCCGTTGGTTGCAATGTTTGTAAACTAGTTGGGGTTCCCCAAGTTGTTCCATCATCAGTAGAAATAGACAAGGATAATTCTGCCAATTGAAACGGTCTATAATAAGAATAAAACGATACAACAATCGCCGAATCTGCTGCTGTACTCAAATCAATTACTGGAGAAATCAATTCTCCTTTATGTCCTGAAGGAGATATCCCTGTACCAAATGCCCCTACTGTTCCAGCATTATCCATAAAGTCTGAATCAAAAAGCGCCACCCCATTGGCTAGACTAGCAGAAGTTGCTACATCCATATTGGCAGCATAGGCTCCTTGTGAAAGCCCTGTTGTATTTCTCACCCAATAAGCATTACCAGGCAAAGTAGCCCCATCACTTTCGTTAATTGTTAATGCTGTCCAATCGGTTGCAGAATAAGAACCTGCTGTTGTTGTTTGAATAAAAGGAACTTGAAATTCTGCGGCAGCTTGACCATTTGGAGCCCCTACCCCCCATATCTTTGTTTGTGCATTAGCAGCTCCTATTGACAGTAGGAAACCAAGTACAAACGTTGCACTTTCTAATAATTTTAGTTTTTTCATAATGTTGAATTATTGTACTGTAAATAAATAATTTGACTTTGTTTTAAGTTACTTCCTTATAAATTTACAATTTTATAACAAATAAACCTTAACATTTTCTTAGGATTTTATTTTTTATTCTAAAAAAACAGGATTACGAATAATTTGGTACTTGCCTTTTTTTATTCCTTAATAGAAAGCATTCTTCTTGCTTTTTTTTACCAAACAATCGTTTGATTAAACTAAATTATTTATCTTACTAGCTATTAGATCCTGTTGCACAAAACTCATCGCACAGCACTCAAGAGTCTATTGAGCAACAAAGCGAACTAAAAGGGGTTCGTCCGATAAAAGAAGGAACATTATCACACTTTAAAATAAACATTATTACGAATAGAATTGTATAGGAACAGTAAATAAATAAGATGAACATTCCATAGAGGCGAAATACTGATTTTTTTATTTATTGAGCTTCCCAAAATAAGACGACCAATCGGTAGGCGTTTTTTGAAGCGATAAGAAATGGAAAAATGCTATTTTGACATACGAAACGATTCGTAATAATGTTTAATAAACAGCTTTCATTTTTAGATGGTATTTTAGCTAAAAATAGTGCCCATACGTTTTGTAAAATTATACTTAATTGTGCGGTCACCTTGCTTAGTGAATACCATAGGTCGCTTCGCTTAATTCGGGTTTTCAACGGAGTAATACTTGTTAAGAACCATCAAAGAAGCGAACGATACGTTTGCAAAAAATCAACCAATTTACAATTTAACGTTATGACAAAGGAAAAATATCCACATTTACTCGCTCCCTTAGATTTAGGCTTCACAACCTTAAAAAATAGAGTCCTCATGGGCTCTATGCATACTGGATTAGAAGAAGGTGATCCTAAAATATTAGCGGCTTACTTTGCGGAACGTGCTCGAGGGCAAGTGGGGCTGATTGTAACAGGAGGTATTTCTCCCAATCATGCAGGAGTGGTCAAACCAATGGCCGCTCAATTAAAAAAGAAATCGCAAATTGCTCATCATAAAATAGTAACTGATGCGGTACACAAGGAAGGCGGAAAAATTTGCATGCAAATTCTACATGCAGGGCGTTACGCTTATGTTCCTTATTGTGTTTCTCCTTCTTCCAGCAAGTCCCCTATTTCTATGTTCAAGGCTTGGAAATTACCGAATTTTATGATTAATTGGACCATCAACGATTATGCAAACTCTGCTCATTTAGCCCAACAGGCAGGTTATGATGGCATTGAAATCATGGGTTCTGAAGGCTATTTAATTAATCAATTTATTGCCACTCGGACCAATAAAAGAACAGACAAATGGGGCGGTAGTTATGAAAATCGGATTCGATTTGCCTTAGAAATTGTTCGAAAAACGAGAGCCAAAGTCGGTAAAAACTTTATTATCATTTTCAGATTGTCTATGCTTGACTTGGTTGAAGATGGCTCTACTTGGGACGAAGTCGTTCAACTGGCAAAAAGCTTGGAAGAAGCTGGCGTTACCATTCTGAATACGGGTATTGGATGGCATGAAGCACGAGTACCAACCATTTCTACAAGAGTTCCGAGGGCGGCTTTTGCTTGGGTTACCGAAAAAATGAAAGGGGAAGTGTCTATTCCTTTAATTGCAACCAACCGAATCAATATGCCTGATGTTGCGGAAGATATTTTGGCAACAGGAAAAGCTGACATGGTTTCTATGGCTCGCCCCTTCTTGGCTGATCCTGAAATTGTACTCAAAGCAATGGAAGGCAGAGAAGATGAAATCAATACTTGTATTGCTTGTAATCAAGCTTGTCTAGATCATGTTTTTGATCAGAAAAAAGTTTCTTGTTTGGTCAATCCTCGTGCAGGACATGAAACTGTATTGAACTATTTGTCTACTAATAATAAAAAGAAAATAGCCGTTGTTGGTGCAGGCCCCGCAGGTTTGTCTGCCTCTACCGTTGCTGCTAGTCGAGGGCACGAAGTGACCTTATTTGATGCTAGCCACGAAATAGGCGGTCAATTTAACATGGCCAAACAAGTGCCTGGAAAAGAAGAATTTTACGAAACCATTCGATATTTTAAGCGACAAATAGAGTTAACGGGGGTAAACCTCCAACTCAATACCAAGGTAAATGCCGAAGATTTAATTGGTAAATTTGATGAAGTTATTTTAGCAACAGGTATTCAACCTAGAGTGATAAAACTAGAGGGAGAAGATCATCCTAAAGCCTTAACTTATATTGAAGTATTAAGAGATAAAAAGCCAGTGGGGCTAAAAGTGGCTATCATTGGTGCAGGAGGAATTGGTTTTGATGTTGCGGAATACCTATCTCACGAGGGGCTTGCTCCTAGTGTTGATATTCCTACGTATATGAGTGAATGGGGCGTTGATATGAACCTTAAAAACCGTTCGGGTTTGATGAAACCTAAGGTTCACCCTTCTTCTAGAGAAATTTACTTGCTCCAACGGAAGAAGAAAAAAGTAGGTGGTGGCTTAGGCAAAACAACTGGTTTTGGGCATCGTGCGAGCCTCAAGAAGAAAAAGGTTCAAATGCTGAATGGCATTAGTTATCAAAAAATTGACGACCAAGGTCTGCATGTGACAATTGATGACAAAGCTCAGATTTTAGACGTCGATCATGTTATTATTTGTGCGGGGCAATTGCCTTTAAAAACCTTGCAGGCGCCTCTTCAAGCGGCTGGTGTAAACGTTCATTTGATTGGAGGAGCGGATGTTGCCTCAGAATTGGATGCGAAACGTGCCATCAAGCAAGGTGCTTATCTAGCTGCTGAGATTTAAGCTGGAGACTTA
>CACVAQ010000357.1:0-12625 GCA_902727865.1 uncultured Aureispira sp.
GAATTAAACTGCTCACTTTTAATGTAATTTGTCTTATGACGAACGCCAAAGCTTGGTTGTCTTTTGTCTTTCAGAATTTCTTTTATTCCGTTCATTGTCGAACCAATTTACTTACGCTGTAAACTTAATAACAATTCATTAAATTCTAGTAAAAAGTCATTTAATTATAATAGCTTGTGTGGTATAAATAAAAAAATGTGTGCCTAGAAAGGCACACATTTTTTTTTGCGGTGGACTTTTTTCACCCATCATTTCACCCCTTTAGAGGCATCTTTCCCTTAAGCTAACAAAAGGCCCAACAACAATAAAGTAAGATCTAAAAACACAAAACTACTTCAATTCCCAAACCCAATCTCCAGACATATTCAAATAGCCCATTTGATCGCCTTGTTCTACCCGAAACAAGCCATTCCCAACATAAACCACATACTCATATTCAGGCTTAATAATCACACGACCATCTAGATTAACGACACCTAATAAGCTGTTGACACGCACATTTGCCACGCCATCTTTAAAGGGTTCAATTTTAGCATATTTAGGAATCAACAACTCCATTCCTTTTTCGTTAATAATCCCCCATTTGTCTTTGACACGAACAGGCGCTGCATGATTTGCAAAGCCTCTTGCGCCCGTAAAATTATTGGGCGTTTGTCGCTTCGTATCTTCGTGTACAAAATAGTACGTCCATGAGTTTCTTCGAATCAAGGACAAGCCTTTATTGATCTCTAAAATCCGATTGTATTCGACAGGAATAATCACCTTCCCAGTGGTATCAATAACACCCGTTCGATTGTAACTGTCCCAAACAAGTGCTCGGTTATCTTTAAATGGTTCTACTCTGAAATAAATAGGTTCAACAATTACTTCTCCTTTGGTATTAATGTAGCCCCGTTTCGATTTTTCGGACGTAAATGCCGCTCGTCCTTCTGAAAAATCTTTTAATTGACGAAACTCTTCCTCTACGACCACTTCTCCTGTCGTATCAATAAACATCCAATTTAGGTTCGTTTTCCCAAGATGGTTTCCGCTCAAAGCTTGAACCCGTACCGCAGCAAAACCTTCTTTAAAATCTCTAATTTTGCCATAAGCTCTTTTGCCAACCAAATCGCCTTCTTCATTCATCAAACGATACTTGTGCCCTATTTTCACCTTTGCTAATCCATGTTCATTAAATGCTTCTATCTTTTCGTAGGCTTTTTTAGGCTTTAAGATATACGCCCCTTTTGTGTTAATTAATCCCCAACCTCTTTTGCGAACATAAACCCTTGCGATGCCATTTTTAAAATTCGTCAATCGAGAAAAGCGTTTAGAAAAAAGTAATGTTCCATTTTTATCGATGTAGCCCTTTTTGCCTTTTGAAAGATGCACCCAAGCTTTCCCTTCTTTAAAACTTCCCATTTTCAAATATTGAGGCTTAATCGCCATTCCACCAGAAGGATTAATTGCGCCCCATCTTGACTGGTCAAATACAACCGCCAAACCTTCGCTAAAATCATAAGCAACTCGGTATTTTGCTTTAACCACTTCCTGTCCCCTACGATTGACAAAGCCCCAACGTCCTGCTAAATTTTTGACCGCCACCCTGTCTTCGTGATACGTTCGCACTTTTGAGTATCGAACAGGAACAACTATATTAGCATTGCTGTCAATCGCTCCATGTAAGACCCTGTTTTGAGCAATAAAAAATAGTTTTCGATCGGCATTGGGCAAGAAATCAAAATTATCATAAGCTGGTTTCAAAATTTCGTTCCCATCTTCATCCAACATACCCCATTTAGCATCCTTACGAACTAAGGATCTACCATTAGAATAATCCTCTGCATAATCATATTTAAGCGGACTATTAAGCAAACCAAAAGTATCTAAATAGCCCCATTGAGCAGCATCGCAATAGAGTTCTCCCGTTTTTTCAAACATTCTATAAAACTTAGGGTCGTCGTCATTATCAAAATTGCAGGTTGCCATCAAACCGTTAAAATAGGTAGAAGATCGCCCAATCGGTCGTTTCTTTTTTCCTTCTAAATCTACTAACAAACGGCCTTTTTTAGTTGCCCTAGCCTTTCCCTCGACAAAGTCCCCAATGTACGTAAAACCTCTAGTTATCACTCTTCCATTGGAAGCTATAATTCCGTGTCGCCCTCCCACAAATACACAACGGGCAACCTTTAGTTTTTTAAGCCTAAAGTCTGACACTCGAATATCTAAAAATTCCATCTGCGTAACAGGCAAACCATGTACATTCGTAAACACGCCAAAAACCTCATGAATTTTCAAGCGAAATCTTCCTGTATTCAACGTTCCGCCAATATTTTCTCGCCACTTTTTTACAATAGAAATACCTTGTTCCTTTAATACCGTAACGCTTGACCATTGAGGCGTAAACTTGTACGCCTTCTTTTGGATGTTCCACAACCCCCATCGGCTAGACGCGTCATGAAATTTCCAGCACAAGCTATCACTAATTTGAAAAGGATCTGAAATCGCTGTGCTTGTCATTCCCCTTGGTTGGCCGTTACCATATCTGAGCTTTCCAGTAGAACGAACTTTCAGTGATTTTAAGTTGGAAAACCTTGTATTGTTCGCCAGCTGTCCATTTTCGTCAAATCTAAACATTTGCAAAACGCCACTAGTATCTTTATAACGGGCGTTATTATCATTCAGCTCCAAAGATTGTGGGTAAGCAACAGGAATCACAACGTCCCCCTTGAAATTTATGATTCCATATTTACCCCCTTTTCGAGCAAGCGCAACACTCGTATTCAAATTGCCAATATGATGGTATATAAAAGGGACTAAGACCGTCCCCCTTGCATTTAAAATGCCTTGAAAATCGCCTTCTTTTACTCGATAGGTATTTGCTCCAAACTTCGTAATGAAACTATATTTTCCAGAAAGGACAACTTGTCCAGCCAAGTCAATTAAGCTTCGAGTGCCACTTGGCATAAGTACCTCTACATGGCTTTCATCAAATACTTTAACCTTTTTAATGTTTTTTAGGAGCACCGTATTCAACTCCACAGAATACAAAACAGATTGCCCCTCTTCGTCTTCAAAATGGTAAAAATTAGGTCCTACTGCTTTATAACTAAGCCAATCACTAGGAATGACATTAACCCCCTTAAATGTAAATGCGCCCCATTTTCCGCTTCTTTTTGCCCAAATTAAGTTATTCTCTATCTCAATTTTATCGTAATTATTTGCTAGTATTTTATTTCCATCATAATCATAAATTGACTGCATCTTGTCTTCATCATACGCAATGATAAAAGCATTGTTCAAAAATCGAAACCGACTAAATATCGGTGGCAACAGTCGTCCTTTTTTAAGATCGGCTAAACCCAATCCTGTAATCTCTTCATAAGACAAAAAAGGATCTTCTAAAAACTCAATACTAGCAGCCATATTGTCTAGAATAAGCAGCTGTTCTGTATTGATAATACTCCAATTGCTGCTTGCTGTTTTAACAGAAAACAAACCTCTTCCGACATAATCCATCAAAGTATACTGGCAAGGAATAATTAAGCTACCTGTTGTATCCAAAACACCTAACAAACCTTCTTTCTCTACAATAGCATATACCCCATCATGAAACGTTCCAATAGCTTGATAAAACGGTTCTACCACCAGATTACCTTTGACATCCATCAGTCCCCATTTCTTATCAATATGAACAGGATATAGATGCTGTTGAGCTTGCGTTACAAAAGCTGTTATTACCAATATAACTACCAAAAAGGGACGCCACATAAGCTAGAAATTTAGAGAAATGACAAAAGTAAGAATTGAAGGTTCATAGCATGCTGGGGCATTTTTTATTTATCATAAAATCCCCTATGCGCTCCAAATAGAATGGAGGTGCTCACAACAGCAACCTCCATCCCTAGAAAGCTATTAAATTTATGATTCTTTGCGAACTCATAGAACATAGAACTACTCTATTCTAAATGAAAAGAATCCTCCTTTTTTAAATTAATTGTACTAAGGAACAGTAAAAAATAAGGTTCTTTGACAACTCAAAGACTCTCCGTAGCTAATTTTTGAATTGTCAAAGAACCAAAATAAGATGACCAGTCCTAAAACATAAATGCTTTATCCAGCACCTCGTCTAAATTGTCCAAAGAGGCAACCGTCATCGTTTCGGTTGCCATTTCCATCAAAACCTTCTTATTCTTTCTAAGCTGGTCTATATCTAAACCTTTAAAGTCTTTTGCTGAAAAAATAGCTATTTTCCCTTCTGGCAGCACCGCTAATAAAGCATTATCATCTGAAGCATTAAACGAAAACTTAGAAAGCGTTCTTGGGGTGTAACGGACAACCGCATTTCGCTCTCCCATAACCAAAAAGTAAGAAATCTTATTCACATCTGTATCTACGTTCGCCAACACATCAAATTTAGGTTTTGGGTAACAAATTGTTCTACCTGGACTGTGCCAAATATCCCAATTATACGTTCCAAATCCTGCCACCGAAAAACTACGATTCAAATCTGCTTGAAGACTCAACCGAGCACGTTCATCCGCTTGTGCAGTTTTGACCTTGTTGTATTCTTTCATTTTGGTTTCTGTAAACTCAGCTAAAGCTTTTTCGTAGTCCGCATCACTCAAAACTGGTCGAACTAAGGTTTTAAACGTTTTTTCTACATCCGTCAAGATCAATTCAAAATATCCCGTAGGTGTTTTCTTTACTTCAATTTTCTCCCAATTAGAAGAGAAAATCCAGCTATTTTTTTCTGGATTTTTTCCTTGTCCAGCATATTCCCAAACCACTCCCTTGAAAGTTTTTAGTTCTGGAAACATAGAGTAATTAACATCCAAATCAAACACAAAATTTTCTACATTGGAATGTTTTCTTGGTTTAATAGGCTTTAGTGGTAATTCAGCATCCAAAGCAGCCAATCGGTTTTCTTTTTTCAAATTGGGTCTTGCTTTTGCCGTTCCTTTATCTTCCCAACGGCAATCTTTGGGACCTAATTTATAAAAATTAAAATCATCTCCTTCGTTAAAAGAAGCTAAGTTTACTTCTATGTCCTTATCTCCTTTTACAAAAATTTCTTGCCCTTCTTGCTCGCCTTTAATTTCAAACATTCCAGCTGTTTCCATGTACTCTCCCGTTTCTGGATTGTGCATTGGAATTCCACTGGCAATAATATCGGTTGCGTTATGAAATTCTCTAAACTTAATATCAACCGTCCCTGTAATAGGGTTTCCATCTTTATCGACAAAAGCATTGGCAGGTATTTCAATAATTGTTCCTGTTGTTGTTTCGATTCGCATTCCATCAGAAGTTGGCACCGCATAAGTTTGAAATGGCACATCTAATCCCGCAATTGGAGGCATAACCGCCAAGCCCATTTCTATGCCTTCTTCATCAGAAGGCATATTCACTGCTTGATCTGTTGGGTCATTAGAAGC
Source organism: uncultured Aureispira sp. (assembly GCA_902727865.1). Lineage (GTDB taxonomy): Bacteria > Bacteroidota > Bacteroidia > Chitinophagales > Saprospiraceae > Aureispira. The sequence goes on from CACVAQ010000357.1 coordinate 5,415, forward strand.
AGAATTACATGCTGCTAATAAAGCAACACCTGCAACTACAGGAGTAAAGAGTCTTAAAATTTTGATTGTGACAGTCATCATATTCTTTTAGTTTTTTTAAATGATCCAATCCTTAGAAAAGCATAAGTAAGATCAATTCTGCTTATTTTCAAAGACATTATTTTTTGTTCTACAGCTTTATAATGTCTTATCGTAAATAAGGTTACAGTATTTTTTTAATCCGTTTAATCTTTTTTTAACTTTTAAACAAAAAACAAGAAACGATCATTTTATTAAACTGATTTACAGCTACTTAAGAACAATAATAAAAACAACTAAATAGCTACGAATCAATTTGATAAGATTTTTCACCAAAAAATGTATTTGTTTCTATTGATTTCTCAAAACCAATGGCAATAAAAATTGGTGTATAATTTAAACATTATCTCCTTAAAATACATTATAATAAATTATTATTATCGTTCTTTGACACTCCAATACAACCCTTTTTCTAAACATTCAGTACACTGCTACCTAGCATTTACTTTAATATATCTACTGTGAAATCACTATACTACCTATTCTTATTATTTACCTTTTTCTGTCTTCAATCTTGCGAACAGCCTGAACAATCACAAAAACAAACAAACAATACGGTACTAGACAAATATAATTCTACGACAAATAGCAGTGATTTATTGTACAGAGATACCGTTTATATCCCAATCTACTCGGATATTTACAGCGAAACAAAAGACGTAAAATTTAACTTAACAGCAACCTTGAGTATTCGAAATACCAGCTTGACGGACACCATTTATATTGATGATATTAATTATTACAATACCGAAGGGAAATTGGTTCGCGATTACCTAGCCAACCAAACCTTGGGACTAAGCCCGATGCAATCTATTGAATATGTGATTGAAGAAGATGACACCGAAGGGGGAACGGGTGCTAATTTTATTATTAATTGGGCCGCAAACAACAAACACATGCATCCTGTTTTTCAGGGGGTTATGATTTCAACGAATGGCCAACAAGGTATTTCATTCTTAACAGAGGGCATCTCAATTAGTAAACAATAATTCCATCTAATGATTCAATATATAATCAAATCTTTTAAACCCTTACAACTATTAATGTATGGGTACTTATTAATCTTATTGATTGGCTTTGGATTACTTAGTCTTCCATTTTGTCAATCGACGCCTGTTTCTACTATAGACAACTTGTTTACCGCAACATCTGCCCTCTCAACAACTGGTTTAGTTACTGTAAACCTTCCTGAATCGTATAATTTTGGAGGGCAACTTGTCATTTTACTATTGATTCAAATTGGAGGTTTAGGATATATGTCTATTGGTTCTTTTATTGTTTTATTAACCCGAAGCAAACTGACCAATATTAATTTTGAGTTGATTAATTATGACTTTAGTCTACCAGAGAATTTTAATATAAAGTACTTTATCCGAGACTTAATTATCAGCACATTACTTATTGAGTTAATTGGAGCGGTTCTTTTGTGTTTAATATTTTGGCAAGCAGGAGAAACAAATATCGTTTGGAATGGCATTTTTCATAGTGTCTCTGCCTTCTGTACCGCAGGATTAAGCTTATTTTCAGACAGTTTTGTTGGTTATAGAGATCACTTTTTTCTGAATTTTGTTATTTCTTTTTTATCTATTGCAGGCGCTTTGGGCTTTATTGTTTTTACGGATCTGTTGGAACGTTTCTCTGGGCGAAAAGAAACAATCACTTTTACGAGTAAAATTATTATTCATTTTACCTTTTGGGGTATTTTATTGGGCGCAGGTGTATTGTTCTTGAGTGATGCCACTATTGCTCCTTTAGCACCAGAAAAACGAATACTTGCCTCTATTTTTCAAAGTGTTGCAGCATTTACAACCGTTGGATTTAACTCTTATGATATTTCGGGCATTAGTTCGGGGCCTATATTTTTCATGTTGTTACTAATGATTGTAGGGGCTTCTCCTGCTGGAACTGGAGGAGGAATGAAATCGACTACCGTGACCGCTTTGTATGCTCAATTAAAAAGCACTTTCAGAGGTTCAAAAGACATCATTTACATGAACTGTAAAATTCCTGAGCATAAAATTCGATTGGCAACGAGCAATTTTTTCTTTTATGTACTTGTCATTTGTATCGGAACCTACCTCTTGCTCTTGGTTCAACCACAAGACAAATTTGAAGTTTTATTTGAGGCTGTATCTGCCTTAGGAACGGTGGGTTTGAGCACAGGCTTAACAGGCGACTTGAGTATTTTGGGCAAAATTATTATCATGGTTTTAATGTTCTTAGGCAGGATTGGGGCGCTTTCTTTTGGTATGATTCTATTTCAAAGTGAACACCAAGCAACGAAAATAGAGGAAGAAGATCTTGCCATTTAAGGAATAATTTATATTTTAAGACAGGAACAACATTTGTACGGTAAAAAATCGTATTATATTGGCTTATAGCAACTTAATAAAGTTCATAATAAACAACTACAAATCAAGATAATAAAATCCTATTGTTTTGTTTTTGTTTCAAAACCAACAAAGTATTGCACTATTATTAGAATAGCCTTTATTCCTCAAAAAACACCTAAAGTCATCTACTATGCCACACACAGAAGTTAATCTTGTTTTGGACAGCACCAAGATCATGTATACCATCAAGACTTTAGAGAAACGGATTGAAGATCGGTTTCCCGAATCTAGCTTATTTAAAACTTGTAAAGGTTTCATCCAAATTGCAGACCACAGTCAAGATAACATAGACTATATTAAGCGCCCCAATTTACCCATTCGGTACTTTTCCTTAGTTATTATTCTAATGGGTGTTATTGCGCTTATTTATAGTTTTTCGCTCGTCAAATTCAAGTTTTCTAGCATGACCTTTGTAGATGTTGTGACACTGGCAGAAGCCACTATTAATGATGTTGTTTTGTTAGGTGCGGCTATTTTCTTTTTAGTAACCTTTGAAGTACGGTTAAAACGAAATAAGGCGATTCAAATCCTCAATCAACTTCGAGGACTAGCACACGTTATTGACATGCACCAACTCACCAAAGATCCTGTCATGGTTGGGGTGATTAAACTAAAAACGTACAATTCTCCAGAACGGACTTTAAGTAAATTTGAGCTGCAACGGTACTTAGATTATTGCTCAGAGATGCTCTCTTTAATTGGAAAAGTAGCCGCACTTTATTCTCAAAGTCTTCCCGATGATGTTATTGTTACGGTTGTGAATGAAATCGAGTCTTTGACGAGTGGCTTAAGTCGAAAAGTTTGGCAAAAAATCATCATCTTAGGAGAGGTTGATGACAATCCTAGGCTTGTTCTTAATATGGACGTAGAGTAAATTGTTTTAAAATACCGAACGATTCTGTATAATAAAGAAATGTAAAATGCGTTTTGTAATAAAAATATCCTTAAAATAGTAGCAAGTACTTCTTATAATTTATATATTACGGTTGTATGTCTACCTAAATATGTTAGACATTTCTTTTTATTGACATCCTTTAGATAAAACAAATCATAACACTATGTTTTCGAATCTATTTTTCTTGTTTCAAACACCACCAACAGATACCGCAGGACTTACTCCTGTTGTAAAGTCATTTTCATTGATTAAAATTGTAGCCGATGGTGGTGCCATTGGTGTCACAATAGCCATTATTTTGTTGATCTTATCTGGTTTGGCCATTTATATCTTAATCGAACGTTATTTGACCATCAAACGTGCTGGAGAAGTAGACGATAACTTCATGGCAGAAATCGGTAATTTTGTACAAAATGGGGACATTCAATCTGCGATTAACAAGTGTAGTGTTACCGACACACCTGTGGCACGATTGGTTTCAAAAGGATTGCAACGTATTGGTAAACCTTTAGAAGATATTAATACCGCAGTACAAAATGTTGGTAATTTAGAAATTTATAAACTAGAAAAACGCTTGTCTCTGTTGGCAACTATTTCTGGTGCGGCTCCAATGATTGGATTCTTAGGAACAGTAACGGGTATGATTTTGTCGTTTATGAACATGGCAGACGGTGATGTTAGTCCAGCCTCTTTAGCAGGTGGTATTTATCAAGCATTGATTACAACTGCATTTGGTTTGGTCGTCGGTATTATTGCCTTTATTGGTTATAATACGCTCATTGCTCAAATGGATCGGGTTGTATTTAAAATGGAAGCTGCTACCGTAGAGTTCTTAGATTTGTTGCAAGAACCAGCAAAACAGTAACATAAGTTAGTTTTAATTCCGAATACAGCGCACGACATAATTTAGTGCTCCTCTGTATTCGGACTTAAAATTTTTCTCTTCATTGTTTTGTATCAACTACTTTAGCGGATACAAAACTATTACTCACTACTTCGTAAAAAGTCTATTTTATTGCGGATCAAAATCAATGAAATTTAAGCTGTTTTTTGTTATTAACAACAAATACACGAAGTACTATTCTTACATTACTCCGTTGAAAAATCGTATTAGTTTGGTTATCAGCAAGATTAATTTTAGTTAAAAAAAACTGAAAAAACTGAAAATCAAACTGATACAAGATACTTTTTTATGTTTTTTTATAGAAAAACTAAAAAATCAATGGAGTATTAATTCTTAATAACATGGGATTAAAAAAGAGAAATAAAGCCAATGCAGAATTTAGTATGTCGTCTTTGACCGATATTATCTTTTTGCTATTGATTTTCTTTATGTTAACGTCAAGCTTGACGACTCCAAATGCACAAAATTTAGAGCGTCCAAAATCAAATAGTAAAACACAGTCACCTCAGAATGTGGCGCTTTCTATTACGTCAGATGGAGAATTTTACATTGATGCACAAAAAGAGCCTGTGCCTAGAGCTCAACTAGAACAAAAACTACTTGAAGCCATTAATAAAGAACGTCAAAATAATTTAGAAAAAAAGATTGAGACAGAAGTGACCATTGTTCTAAATGTAGAAATGACAGAAACAACAGGAACGATCGTTGAATATATGAAACTCAGTAATAAATTAGGTGTACGCTTAATTTTAGCAACGGAAGCTAGTGATGAACAGAAAGAAAAAACGTCTTAGTTTTTTTGTTCTAAATACTTAGAACCGATTCTATTCCACTTAGCCTTCTTTTGTAATAAATAACAAACCAATGGGATTAAAAAAGAGAACAAAAGTATCCGCAGAATTTAGTATGTCGTCTTTGACGGATATTATTTTCTTGTTGCTGATCTTTTTTATGTTGACATCTAGTGTAGTTAGTCCTACCGCAATTAATCTTCAATTGCCAAACTCTAGTACACGAGCAAAACAAACTAAAAAAGTAGAAGGTCCAATAAAATTGAACATCAACAAAAATAAAGAGTATACCTTAAATAGTCGTCCGATTAAAGAAGATAAGGTCCGTAAGGAATTAGCGACTATTGTTAATAATGATAGAAGACTTCCAGAGGACATTACGATTGTACTTTCTATTGACGAAAGTGTGGATGCTCAAACATTGGTTAGTAATGTGGACATTATTAATGATTTTGGCATTAAGATGGTTTTGGCAACCAAACTTTCTAATTAAGTTTTAAGTAATGCCCCATGCTTTGTAGTATTAAATTATGGAACTTAGAAGAAATTTTGATAGGGCGGACGATGCCGTCATGCGACGTAAAGTCATTGCTTTGATCGGTGCTATTATTAGTGTTGTCGTTTTAGCTCAATTAGCTTGGCAATTTAGTCTTGTCGGGCAACCGAATTTGATTGAAGTCAAAATGCTAGATCGAAACACATTTATTATTCAAGGCGATACAACTAATTACGAAGCATTTGCATCTATACTAAAAAAAGTAGTCATAGATTCTAAAAAAGAATACCCAAACAATCAGATTCAATTAATACTGCCTTCTAGTGCAACACAGTCTAATCAAATTACAGACATTATTATGATTGTTACCGCAATGGATTTAGATTGGGAAATAAAACAGCAATAACATGATATCTAATAATTATTCGAGTTTAGAAGATTTCGAAAAACCAGAAGACAAACGAAAAGGACGTATTGGAGCATATGCTTTCGTAACAATTATCCTTCTTATCTTAATTTTTCCTTGGTTTACAACAACCTACCCTATTCCAGAAGCAGAAGGTTTGATGGCTTCTTTTGGAGATGTTGAACTGGCTGGTGGTAGTGAAGATTTTGTGAAACCAGCAGAACCAACACCGCCTCAACCAGAGCCTGTCGTAGAACCTGTGGTAGATCAAGTAGATGATGTAGAAACGGTGGAGAGTGATGACGATCCTATCGTTAATGAAAAACCAGACCCAACTCCAACGCCTCCAACACCTACCCCAACGCCGACACCGACTCCAACACCTCCAAAACCTGATCCAGGTTCTTTGTTTTCTGGAAGTGGGAATACGAACGGAAAAGGGACTGCGAGTGGTGATGGTGTACAAGGCCGACCTGACGGAAGTGGCGATTTAGGTGGTACAGGTAATGGTGATAAAGGGAAAGGCAAAGGCAAAATTGGTAGTCGTCGTAACATTAGTAAATGTGAGGATTATAAAGCTGGTAGTGCTTCTTGGCAAGAAAAAGGGGTTGCTGTTATTTCGATTTGTGTCGATGCTAGAGGAAAAGTAGTCCAGGCAGATTTTAACCGTAGGAAATCGACCATTACTAGTCAAGCTTTAATTGACTTAGTAGTAGGTTGTGCCAAAGAATACCGCTATCAAAAAGCACCTGGTGCGCCAGAGGCTTGTGGTGATATTACGATACAGCTAGGACTAAATTAGAATTGTACTAATTCATAAAAAATATATTATTCTAGCACCAATTCATCACGGAATTGGTGCTTTTTTGTTAACCTATTTATGAAACGTTTTCATAACATTACTTCGTGGAGAACCCGAAGGCTCAGCGTAGCTAAATTATATTAGATTGATTATCAACAAGATAGGTTTGAATTATTGATTTAGTTAAATTATTGATAATCAATCTGATATGAAATGGTTTTTATGTTTTTTGGTAAAAAAACTAAAACCTCGGAGAAGCAGCGAAGCTAACATAAGCGTAGCGCTCATGAACGTAGTGAACTAATCCCACGAAGTATTACATAAGGAACAGTAAAAAAATAAGATGAACATTTACTTAGCTGCGCTGCTTCTTCGAGGTCGTGAGAGCTTCGCCGTTGAATAATCTTATTTATTGACCATTCCTTAAGCGATAAAACTCCTACAAT
>CACVAQ010000357.1:12725-19177 GCA_902727865.1 uncultured Aureispira sp.
CATAAGGAACAGTAAAAAAATAAGATGAACATTTACTTAGCTGCGCTGCTTCTTCGAGGTCGTGAGAGCTTCGCCGTTGAATAATCTTATTTATTGACCATTCCTTAAGCGATAAAACTCCTACAATAGCAAACTATTTTTTGATTAAAGTGTTTCACTTCTACTATGATTCTAAAAAAGCTAAAAGGCGCTGATATTTTATTCTATTTGGTCATCTCTTATGTGGTGGTTGCAGGTAGTTGGTGGTCTTACCTTTTGTACATTAAAAACTCGGATGCGTTAACTGCAAAAAAAGAAGTTTTGTGGTTACAAATGAAAGAGCAAGGCTTGACGGATCGGCAAATTTATCTTGAATCTGCTGAATATACCTACTTAGCAGAACAATACGAACGGCAAAAATGGATGATTTTTAGTGAATCTTCTGTTTTACTTATTTTTATTGTGCTTGGAATTTGGCGCATTGCCAAAAGCCGCCAAAAGGAATTGGCATTGGCAGAGCAACAAAGAAATTTTCTACTATCTATCACCCATGAATTAAAATCCCCCATAGCGGTTATAAAACTAACCCTAGATACGTTTAAAAAAAGGACACTCACTCCCGAACAAAGCAATATGCTGACGACCAATGCACTTGCTGATACGGATCGACTTAATAAATTGGTGGAAGATTTACTCTTAGCTGCTCGTGTAGATGGTGGTTATCAATATACTTTTGAAACCTTGGATTTAAGTCTGTTAATCAAAAGGTGTATTCAAATAGCGAGCCCTAAATATCTTGGTAAAATTGAGTTTGACAATAAGGTGGAAAACGCAACGCTCAAAAAAGGCGATCAAACTACTTTGTCTTCTGTTTTCTTGAATATTATAGAAAATGCCATAAAGTATGCTCCCAATACTTCCAAAATTATTGTTAAGTTGATGCAAAATAAAGAAAATACATATTGTATTGAAATTACAGATTTTGGTCAAGGGATTTCAAAATTAGAGCGTGAAAATATTTTTGAAAAATTTTACCGAATCGGTAATGAAGATACCCGAAAAACGAAAGGTACAGGACTGGGATTGTACATTGTGAAACAAATTGTAAAAGCACACAAAGGAACGGTTACCCTTAAAAGTAATCAACCCACAGGAAGTGTTTTTCAGGTGACCTTACCAAAATCTTAAGGCGTAAGCACTCTAAATTAAGCATATAATGTCCCAAAATAATCCTGTTTAAAATCCAGCATTCTAAACAAATTTAAAATGACAATAGCAACTTGCAAATCAGTCCTTGCTCTTGTTAAATAAAACGATCACAGAAAATCTAACGGCAATAAAATGAACCTTTAGGGGTTTATTCGGTTAGAGAATTAAGTGATTACAACTCTTAACGAATTAGAAGTCAAACAGTATGGCAGTACGAATTTTTTTAGTCGAAGATGAAATTAGCATTAGAGATGCGCTCAAATTAAATTTAGAATTAGAAGGTTACGAAGTCGTCAGTACGGCTGATGGCAAACGGGTGCTCAAAATGTTCAAAGAACAACACTTTGACCTTGTTTTGTTGGACATTATGCTTCCTGAAGTCAGTGGTTTGGAACTTTGTGAGCAAATTAGATTGGTGAATATGGATATTCCAATCATCTTCTTAACCGCAAAAGATACCACAGCAGATAAAGTGACGGGGCTAAAAAAAGGGGCGGATGATTATATTGTCAAACCTTTTAATTTAGAAGAGTTGTTGCTCCGAATTCAAATTCTACTCAAACGTAGTCAAGGAACAACGAGTACGTCCTTAGAAAGTTTTGAATTTGGAATCAACAAAGCAAATTTTAAAACCTACGAAGCGATAGGAAACCAAGGAGCGTTTAAATTGACAAAAAAAGAAGCCATGCTGCTTAAATTATTGATTGAGCGTAGAGGAGAAGTTGTTTCTAGACAACAGATCTTGCAAAGTGTTTGGGGCTACGATGTCTATCCATCCACTAGAACAATTGATAATTTTATTCTATCTTTCCGAAAATATTTTGAAGAAGATCCCAAATCTCCTAGTTTCTTTCATTCTGTTCGGGGGGTTGGGTATAAGTTTGTTATAGAAGAAGGGTAAAATTATAGTCCATAAATTTATGAAAATCTGGAAACAAGAATTCACGCTAGAAGGCTTGGACAATATGTCCATAAATACCTTGGTTGAAAATTTTGATATTAAATTTGTAGCGCACGGTGACGATTATTTGGTCGCAGAAATGCCTGTTACACACAAAAATGTACAACCCATGCGTATTTTGCATGGCGGTGCTTCTGTTGCCCTAGCAGAAACCGTTGGTAGTATTGCATCTCTGCTTTGCCTAAATGATCCAATGACGGAACAAGCGGTCGGCTTGGATATTAATGCCAATCACTTACGCTCTGTTCCCGAAGGTGAAAAAGTGCGCGCAAAAGTGACTCCTATTCATTTGGGGAGAAAAACACATGTTTGGCATATTGAAATTACCAATGAAGCAAACCAAGCTATTTGTGTGAGTCGATTGACGATGATGGTTCGGAAAATTAGAATGTAAAAACAAATATATTTCATAAATATATAGCCTTAATTTCTCCTTAAATAAGTGCCCGCAAAAATGACTCCTATTCATTTGGGGAGAAAAACACCTATTTGGTATCTTGAAATTATCAATGAAGCAAATCAAGCTATTTGTGTGAGTCGATTGACGATGATGGTTCGGAAAATTAGAATTTTTTAATAAATATATTTTATAAAAACATAGCTTTATTCAGGGAAAAAGAAGGCTATATGTTTCGTTTTGATAGTTTAAATCAAAATTTAATCTTAGAATTTTTTGTTTTTCAATATTTTTTACGGAAATTATATAAACATATTCGTTAAAAACAAAAAAAACACTAAACACTCCCTCCTACTTTCACTATAAAATTCTTTTTGGTAGGGGCACTAAGCAGATAAAACAATTAAAATTACATCACCCCCCCTTAAAAAACAACTTTCCTTTTCTTTTCTTAGTCCAGCAACCTTTCTTTGATTTTGATTAAGTCAATCAGAATTAAATCACCATCCAAAAAAATCTCTATGTTCTTCCAAAAACACATAGTAAGGCACTCCCTATGTCTACTATTACTAATCTTTTCTGGGAATATTTCCTTTGCACAAGCACCAAGCGATCTTTTACTTTCTAACAATACTATTCCTGAAAATGAAGATTTATATACTTTCATAGGTGTTTTATCTGCTGTTGATAGCAATCAAGCAAGTGGCCATCAATTTTCTTTGATAAAAGGAGAAGAAGACAATTCTTTTTTTCGAATTCGTGGAGATAGTTTATTCTCTTTCTTTAGTTTTAATTTCGAAAACGAGAGTAGTTACACTATTCGTATCAAAGCAAACGGCACGAATAATAATATTCTAATCAAATCCTTGAGTATTATTGTAATAGATGTTACAGGGAAGTACGATCTAAATGGCATTGCAGATGCTGATATCGCCAATAAATACCCACAAGTAAATGTAGGCGATTATATTTATTTTAATGGTGTTGGAAGTAGTAGAGCTATTTATGCTCAAAACAGCGGCTCTCCGACCATCAGCTACCCTAATAAAATACTTATTCGAGGAGACTCCTACCAAGCTATTGGTATTAATTGTGCTCAAGTCAATGGCAACAATAGCAATGAACGTGTTCCTATTAGCAATTTTCTAGGCCAAGTCTATGTCTTGCAATATTTGTTTTTGGATGGTGGTAGTTTCTGGCGTTTAACAGGGGCGTATGAACCTGGTTTAGGCTTGGGTTCAAGACATTACAAAGGTTGTCATAAAAATAATTCTACGGTTGATTTCGGTTTCAGTAATGGAACCTACGGCATATGGGTTTCTAGAGAATGGATTGATGAAGGCACCAACTTAGTAAAAGTATCGGGAACGGCAACTGGTTTTGAAATTGATCATCTTGAAATTTCTGATGGCGGATTTGCTGGGCTGATGTTAAAATATGACGACATGGACATCCATAGTATGGATGACGTAGAAGTCCATCATTTATACATTCATGACATTGGTTCTGAAGGTATGTATATCGGTTCAACCCAAGTGGAACCACAACATGTTTTTAACAACCTTCACATTCATCATTGTGCTGTATTAAGAATAGGCGGTGAAGCCATACAAGTTGAACAACAAAACGGGGGCTGTTTGGTCGAGCACAACGTCCTTTGGGGAGCCTTTGATTGGCTTTCACCCTTCAACCGATACCAAGATAATGTGTTTCAATTGGGTGCAAAAAATGGAGACATTACCGTTCGAAATAATATCGTAATGGGTGCGGCTGGCAATGCTTTTAACGCTTTTAATAGCCCCAAAGCAGGTATTACGCCAAATGGTTTGCCTATTACTTTTGAGAAAAACTTGATTTGGTGTAGTCGTAGTAATGTAAGCATTTATCAAGGAGGTGCTAGTGATAATATCACTCCTTGGATTTGGAAAGACAATTATGCTGGCAAGTTCTTTTTTGACTGGGATAGAGTTTATAATACGGCTATTAATTATCCCGATATTCTTTTTATTGGTATGAATAGCCCACTTATTAACGTAAGTGCTACAGGCAACCGTTTTGATAGTACTCGAACCAATTTTCAGACCTTTTCGGGAATTGGAAACGTGCAAGTTGCAGATTCTAACAACAGCCAAATGGCTTTAGAAAACCCACAATTTAGATGTTTGTTGGAGGATAGCGATGATTTTAACTACCTCAAATGGACGCGCTGGACTGCTATCATTGGCGAAGCGACTACTTTTCCTGCTGCGACTACCAACAAAGGGCAAGCCGTTACCTATACTATTGGCGATGTTGTTCAATATCCTGTCAATGGGCGCAGTAGATTTTACAAATGTCTACAAACCCATAGCCTTCAAGAACCAGAAGCAGAAGGAAATGCTTATTGGCAATTATTAACTTGGAACAACAAAGGAACGCTTAGTTACCTACCTCCAGATGACGTCCGTATGGATATTGGTAGTTTTTACTATACTGAAAATATTGGTTTAGAAGTAGCAGAAAATAGTTTCATAGTTGATGCGGGCTCAGATCAATCTCAATATGTACCCGTAGATACGATTATCTATGAAGGCAATGCACACAGTCCAAATTCTAATATCAGTAGTTACCAGTGGACACAAGTTGGAGGAAATAGCTTAACCTTAAGTGGACAAAATACGCAATACCTATCTTGTATCAATCCTTTGCCAGGTACGTATACCTTTCTGTTAACAGCAACGACTGTTAGTGGGCTTACAGGAACAGATACTGCAATGCTTTTCATTTTGGAAGAACCACAAGCACCGATTGCTGACGCTGGTAGTGATCTTGTATTATCTACTGGGACAACAACTGCTACGCTAGATGGTTCTGCTAGTATGGATCCCAATGGACAGATTATTAGTTATAAATGGAAGCTTCTGGATGCGGATCAACATGCGGTAACCAAAACCTTCATCAATTTTACAAACAGTGCCCACCAGGCAAACAGTCCTTGGAACAATACCCCTGGACCAAATCATGCGGGTAATATTATTAGTAACCTAAGCGACTCTCTTGGTAATAACACCAGTGTTAGTATAGAATTATTGGGCAGTTGGTACGGAGTTCTTGCAACAGGTCGGGTAACAGGGAACAACACAGGAGTATTTCCAGATGCTGTCATTAAAGCTTCTTCTAGAATATCTACAGGAATTTACCAAATACGTGTCTTTGGTTTAAACCCAAATGAATTGTATAATTTTGAGTTCTTTGGTAGTAAGTATGGCGGTGGAAACCGAACAACAATCTATTCTGTTGGAGATAAAAGTGTTAGTTTAGACGTTGCCAATAATTTTACCAATACCGTTGAGTTAAAATGGATTCAAGCGAATAGTAATGGAGAAATACTCATTGAAATCTCTAAAAGCACGGATGCGATTGATGGTTATTTGAATGCTTTAATTATCGAAAAAACGAATTTAATGTTTGGCAATTCAACTGCTGCTACCTCAACGATTACAGGCTTAGAAAACAGCACGTACCTCGTTGAATTAGAGGTCATTGATAATGAATGTTTGAGTGACTTAGATACAGTATCGATATTGGTTGGAGTGACCAACAATGCCGCAATTCAAAGCCGTCCTATAGAAGCATCTATTTCGATTCAACCCAATCCTAGTAGCAATTGGATCACGCTTTCTATGGACAATTACGAAACGCCTTTGCAATGCAATATTCATACCTTAGATGGTAAAATAATCAAAACACAACCTATCTTAAACCCACAAACAAGCTTAAACATTCAGCACTTTCCTGCTGGAATATATTTGGTCAATTTACGAGATCGTCAAGGTAATATAACTTGGTCTTCTAAATTGATTAAACAATAAAATTGCTATTCTGTCAAATCTCTGTGTCAAATTACAAGCTTTGACTTGCATTTAT
>CACVAQ010000358.1 GCA_902727865.1 uncultured Aureispira sp.
ATATTTTTTATCAAAAAAATTAAAAATCCACGAAGTATTAAAATTATAAAAGCTCACTAAAATTATCATACACCAAACCTTTCTCCTCTAACTCTTGCACAATTTGCTGCAACTTAAATTCCTTAAAATCACTTTTAGGATGCAAAATAGCTCGATGCAACAAATAATCTTTATCTCCGACCACAAAAAGCAAGCGTTTGACTCTTGAAAAAGCAACATTAATCCGTCGATAATCTTCTAAAAAACCAATCACATCTTGTTTTTCTGGGCTACTTCGAACCACATCGTAGATAATAATATCTCGCTCTCCTCCTTGAAACCGATCTACAGTATCTATGTTAATTAAAGAAGCAAAGTTTCCATACTGGCTTGCATCTATTTCTTTTCTTAATAAGGTCACTTGCCCTCGATACCCTGCAATCACCGCAATTGAAAGCGGTTTTTCTTGTTCTAAATTAGTTGGATACAAGGCATTTAATTGTTCCAATAATTCGGTAATCGCTTTGACATTACAAGGATTATTACGATTCGTTTTATTTCCATTGTCACTAGGATTCGAACGGTTCGCTGTGTTGATAAAAACAATCGAGGTATCTTTGTTCAGAGGCAAGCCATGTGCTTTATTTTTTAATAATTCAGGAGCCGCATTTTTTAATTGATTCTTATAAAAATACTTAGAAATCAGACTTCCTATTTGTGCAGGCATTCGATATTGAATGTCCAACATTTTGACGTATGCCTGTTGTTTCGGATCTTTTTCAAAAGCTTCGATTAAGGTTTCAAACAAGCTTTTCCCAAAATCTTTATTCGCTCCCAAGCCATTATCTTCCAGGGCTTCGTCTATTTTATTTTTTAAGCTTTTGTCTTTGGTAATAACAGGCGGCAATTGCTTGTGATCTCCAATTAAAATGATGTTTCGTCCCATATTAATCGGCACCAACGTTTCTGGAGGAGACGCCTTGCTACTTTCGTCCATAATCACATAATCAAACTCAAAATTCGCCTTACTATACTGTCCACTCGCAATGTGCATACAAGTTGCTCCAATAATAGAAATATTTTGCAACATTGCGGTTAAAAAATCGACTTCTTGATGCCCATTTTGCAACATCGACTGCATACCTCCTTCTTCTAATACCGTATTTGCGCCCCCCAGAAAAGCGCACCAATCTTGCTGAATGGTTTCTAAAGTTTGTTGTTTTGCTGTTGAAAGTGTACTTAAGTAATTTGTCGATTTCGCTTCAGTTTCTTGCAACCATTGTTGGAGCTTGTTCTCAAACGTATGCGGAACAATTGCTTCCAGAACCGCTGATTTATCCAAGGTATATTGACTCGCCAAGCGCAGGAATGGCAAACTATTCTCGGTTGCTTCATTCACTTTTTGCAGCCGTTCTAAGACATTATCAACTGCCAAATTAGATTGAGAAGTCACCAAAATTTTCGCCCCTTTTTCTCTGCTTAATATTTGTTGTAATAATTCTACAATAACCGTCGTTTTCCCTGTTCCAGGAGGACCCTGAATCAAATAGACTGGCTTTTGATGCAAAGCCTCTAAGACGGCTTCCGACTGCGTTTGATCCTCGATCAATTGAGGATTAAATAAGTTGGCTCTAAGTTTTTCATAATCGGCTGCTTCTAATCGTTTATTTTCAGGAAACGAATTGACTTCTGGACGGGCTAAAATACGACACAACAAAGGATTGACGACATTGGATTGTTCAAATTGCTCACAAGCATCTAATTGTTTTTTGAGTTGGCTACTTTCTTGTCGAATATCTTCTTTTAAGAAGCCCTTTCTTGGAATTTCGCCCACCAAGCAACGCAAATACCCTAAGGTGATTGTTTTCTGAGTTCGATCATAAGCTACTAATTTGCCGACCGATTGATGTTTGACCAGCAAATAATTCGCCTTCTTTTTAAGCTGTTGAACTTGTCGCCACGTCTCAGCACTTGTTTCGCTTAAAGAAAAGACCACCCGATTATTCGTCGCCTTTTCTCGGTGTTTGTACCTTACTTGAACCGCATTTTTTTCTAACTGTTGTAATTCTTTTTCTGGAAAAACACGCCAAGTTCGGACCAAGCTTTTTTGCTTTCTTTGCAACTTCGATAAATCGTTTTTAAATTCAAATTTCTCTGTAAAAAACGGAAGGCAATTATAATTAGAAGGATACTCTGTAAAAGAAGCTTTTAGGACAAAAGAATGTGCTGCCGTCCACACTCGATCATTTCGTTCATTATTACAATGCGGAATAAAAAACGACTTGTCGTTATTTAAGACAAATTTCCCATTCCAATTCGTCGTACTAAAACGCCCTGTCATCAAACCTCGGTCAGAACGCTGGCTCGATAAATCCAAACAAACTTCTTGATTCATTTCCTTCAGCAACAAGCGCAAGGTTCCAGCATCAATAGCTTTTCGATTCACGACGATTCGAATCGCTCTACGGCTTTCGTCTGGTACTGCTTTGAAGCTGACTTGCTCTAGTAAGTCAATCAACTCTTTATACTCCTTTAATAAGGGCTCTTTATGCGGCAACAAAGCGCTTAAAATAGTACCAACCGCAGCTTGTTTTTTTTGTTTTTTTAAACCTGGCTCAAAGCTTTTGATTAGGCTGTACAAATCATCTTGAAAATTGGGTCGCGCCGCAAATGCACTTAAATCCGCTTTTACAAAAGCACTTGCCTTCGGAGAAAGTTGCCGTTCAGGTAAAACCGATTCTTCCAAAAACAACTCCCACAAACCCACATAAGACAAAACTGCTTTTCCTTCTGCATTCACTCGAATCGAATTCGGAGAAATTATTTGCGTCTCATATCCTTTTCGCTGCAAAAGCTCTAAGCCTTTCGCAACATCCAAAATACTCTGAATGTTCGCCCAAGCCCGTCCGTTGCTCAATCGAACGCTGCCTTCTAAATGTTCATAAACGACAAAATAACAAGCCGACTCCACATCAAAGCCAATTGCTTTCATTGTCTGTACTCCTTCAATCGACTGATTCAGCAAAGGTTTCAATGCATATTTAAACAAGCGTTCTAAAGTAAACGACTTAGCTTTTGTGGCTTGAATCCTTAATACCTCAAAAAAAAGCCCTTCATTATTTTTGCAAAGCCAATGTTGTATGTTGTCATTCACTTCGTATAGAAGCTCTATTCTATTATATTGATTGATTTTTTGCATTTATTTTTATTCTAATAAGTAAGTGGGCGGAAAAAAGAATAAGTAAAAATGTAATTATTTTTAGTACTAATCAAAGAGAGAAAAGGAAGTCTTAGCGGGCTAAGGCAAGTTTTTTCGATGAAGAGTAGTGCAAAAAGAATTGCTATTTAGGCTATACTTTTTTCTGAACGATTACTTAAAACCTTTAGATGATTCGGGGTACTTCAAAACGTAGTAAGCTGCAAAAGCGCCGTCATAAGTCGTAAATTCTGCAAAACCTGCTTAAAAGTACCGCAACAAAACTACTATTTTAAATTAAAAACGACGACTTGAACGACAAGAGTTCTACTTTACAAAATTAGCTACAAAAACTCTCTGCCAAAATGGCAGCTTTCTATTTTTTTTTGTATCTTTGCAATGTTTAAAATTAGAGAACAATTCCTAAACCTTGAATTCTGTGAATGATCCTTCTAGAAATCAAGCTATTTGTTCGACTTTATACTGTTTTTAATTTTACAAATTAAGTATGTACAACGACAATCCAACGATAAAAAATATTGACGAAAGCAAACAAGGGGATGTTTTTTTCAAAGAACAAATTGCCAATCAAACGGAAGAGAATACTAAAAAATTCTACATCGAAAGTTATGGTTGTCAAATGAATTTTAGCGACAGCGAAATCGTTGCAGCTATCTTGTGTGAAGTTGGCTATGCTCCTACTAAAGACATAGACGCTTCCGATTTAATCTTAATTAACACTTGCTCGATTCGAGAAAAAGCAGAAGACACGGTTCGCAAACGCTTGCGTGTTTTTGATAAAATAAAAGAAACCAAACCTGGTGTTTTGGTTGGCGTCTTGGGCTGTATGGCCGAACGCCTAAAAAAGAAATTACTAGACCAAGAAAAATTGGTAGATCTAGTGGTTGGACCAGATGCTTATCGCGATTTACCGAATCTAATTGCTTCCGCAGAAGACGGAGACAAGGGAATCAATGTACTTCTTTCTAGAGAAGAGACTTATTCTAATATCAATCCTGTTCGTTTGGGTAGTAATGGCGTGACAGCTTTTGTAACCATTATGCGTGGTTGTGATAATATGTGCTCGTTCTGTGTCGTTCCTTTTACTCGTGGTCGGGAACGCAGTCGTGATCCATTCAGTATTTTAGCAGAATGTACCGATTTATTTAACAGAGGCTTCCGTGAAGTAACCTTGTTAGGTCAGAATGTTGATTCTTACAAATGGAAAAATCCAGATACAGACGAAGCCATTGACTTTGCCGACTTATTAGAATTAACCTCTAAAGTAAGTCCAGATCTACGCATTCGTTTCTCGACTTCTCACCCTAAAGATATTACCGATAAGGTGCTGTATAATATGGCAAAATATGAGAATGTTTGTAAATACATTCACTTGCCTGTTCAGTCTGGAAACTCTGCTATTTTAAAGAAAATGAACCGTACCTACGATAGAGAATGGTACATCAATAAAATAAAGCGCATTTACGAAATCATGCCCGATTGCTCGATTTCTTCGGATATGATTGCGGGTTTCTGTGGCGAAACAGAAGAAGAACACCAAGACACGCTTTCTATTATGGAAATTGCTCAATACAGTATGTCTTATATGTTCTTTTATTCAGAACGTCCAAACACCTTGGCACATAAAAAATACGAGGATGACATTCCTTTAGAGGTTAAGAAACGTCGTTTAACAGAAATTATTCGACTACAAAACCAAATGTCTTTTGAACACAACCGCAAAGAAGTGGGGCAATATCACAAAATTTTGATTGAAAAAGTATCTAAAAAGTCAACCGAAGAATTGGCGGGACGTACTTCTCAAAACAAAATGGTGGTTTTCCCGCGCAAAGATGCCGTCATTGGAACCTATGCTTATGTTAAAATTCACGATTTCACTTCTGCAACGTTGAAAGGAACTTTGGTAGAGGAAGCTGAATACTTACAACACCAAGTACAAGCATAGGAAAACAAAAGCATGAAAGCGAGTTCTCGTTTGCACTTTAGAGATTTAACGACAAAAGATACCCAAGCACTCCTTGAGATTTATTCTGATGTGGATGCCATGAAATTTAGAGCCAATCCTCCTGTATTAAATACAGAGGATGCTCTAAAAATGGTAGCACAAGCAACAGAAGCCCCTTCGGATGGTGCATCCAAACGATGGGCAGTGGTTCGAAAGGATACGCAGGAGTTAATTGGTACGCTGGTATTCAATTATCATAAACAAAAGGAGACTTGTACCATCGGCTATTCTATTGGGAAAAAATCTTGGAATAATGGCTATGGAAAAGAACTTTTAATCGCTATGATTCAAGAAGTAAACAATACAAATTGTAGCCTAATTAAAGCCTTCGTGCATCCAGAAAACAGAGCGTCCATTCGTATTTTAGAAAAACAACAGTTTTATCAAACGGATGTTAATCTGCCCGAAAACGTACTAACGTACTGTTTAGATCTACCCTTATAGAGCCCTTAATTCTATGCTGACTTTTCTAGTTTCAAGGTATTACAACGCTCTTATAACTTTCATAGTATAAACATTCCTACCATGATAAAATCATTCCTTTTAAGTCTAGTTTGTTTGGTTCTGCTTCTCTGTAGTTGTGAAAACAAGGTACAAAAAGCCCCCGTTCCAGTACTTCCAGACGCGCCTCCTATTACAACAAAAACAGCCAATCAACCGATTCAGAATAGTACTCCCGTACCTGTTGAGTCAGAAAGCACGATCGAGCCTAAGAAATTATTGAGCTATGTTCAAGTAGCCATTATACCAATCTATAAAGATTGGGTGCTTTTTGAAAATGGAACTTATATTATATTTGATAATATTGATACTATTCCAGACGTTCAAAAAGCTGCTTTAGAACAGTTGAAGGCTTATACACCAAAAACAGTGCTTGAATCCAATTGGGATTTTACAATTAGTGATTTAGATGATACCGACGGTTGGTCTGTTTATGGAAATGGTTACGGAATTTACACCTTTGTCCATGCTACGGAATTAAGTCCAGGTGTTAGCCCCTTACAAGTTGGAGCCTACGCTAAAACCAAACGAGCCTTAGATGAAAAAAGCCCCAAAATTCTTTTTATTAGTAGTAAAGACGGCATACGACAACTTTAATACCTTGATTTCCCCTCACCTAAAAACCTCTTAACCATGTCTATAAAAACAGGTTTATTAAGCCTTATCCTTTTGTTTGCGTTCTCTTTTGCGGCAGTGGCTCAAGAAGGGTTAAACATTGAATCGGTTTCTATTTTTAAGAATAAAACTGCTTTTTTTGTAAAAAATGGAACGGTCAACACAAAGAAAGGAAGTTGGTTGATTTTAGGAGACACGATTCCTGCTGCATTAAATGGGACGTTTTGGTTAAATTCTCCTGACAATGATTTTAAATTGGTGAAAGCCTACAAAAAAAAGATTAAAACAAAAGAACAAGCTGTTGTCAATGACTTTGCCTCTATGTTAGCCTTAAACGATGGCAAAAAGGTGACCTTATATTTTCGAGATACCTTATACACTGGAACCATCTTATTTATGCAAGTGAAGCCTAAAAAAGAGCCTGATGTCCGTAATTTGAAAGCGCCACTTTTTGCCTTAAAAACCAAAGAAGAAAAAACGATTGTATTCACTCAAGCTAGTATTAATAGTTTGGTTCGATTGGAATTTTCAGACGATCCAGAGTTCATCTACGACTATACCCTATCGAAGGAATTGCCTGCGCTACAAATTGATTTTAAATCAAATAAAGCAACACAATCTTTGGACATGATGTATTTGAGCAATGGCTTGGCTTGGAAACCCGATTATAAGATCGAATTAATTGAAGAAAACAAAGCCAAATTATCCTTGCGTTCTACGGTTCTAAATGAAGCGGAAGACATCAAAACGAAAAAATTAAACCTAGTGGCAGGTGTTCCCAACTTTAAATATGCAACAGGGCTTTCCGAATTGATCAATTTTTTAAATATTCTTCCTGTAAGAAGGTCGAATTCTTTTCAAAATTTTGCGGTGACTGAAAATACGTTCAACAATCGAGCAGTTTATTCTAATAGTCCTACGGTGAACAGTACCACAACTACAACTGCTTCTCCCACCTTTAGTGAGGCGACGGCAATGGAAGATTTATATTTTTACACCTTGACAGATGTTGTTCTAAAAAAAGGCGAGCGAGCGTTCTTCGATATTTTTACGATTGACGTTCCTGTTGAGCATATCTACGAGGCTGTTTTATCTGATAATAACATTAGTTATGCCCTAGAATATAGCTTTATTAAAAAGGAAAACCCTGTCATCCACACGATTAAATTAACCAATAATTCGACCTTTACATGGACTGCGGGATCGGCCTTGGTGTTGAAAAATGACAAGAATCAAAATGCGCCTATTAGTCAAGACAAACTAGGCTACACTTCTCAAAAGGATGACATTTCGGTTAAATTAACAGAGGCTCCTGATGTAAGTGTCCGCTTTTTGGAAAAGGAAATCACTCGAACGCCCAATAAAAAGAGTTTAAAAAAAGGAAACTATACTTATTATAATGACTTGGTGGAAGTTGAAGCAGAAATGACCATTCACAATTATAAAAACAAAGCGATTCGCTTGGATTTAAAACGGGCTATTATTGGTGAATTAAATCAATCTGATTTTGAATGGCAACTTGCTCCAAGAGTTCAATTTGGCTATACGCTAAATAAAAAAACGGATGTTTGTTGGGAAATGAAACTGGAAGCAGGAGAGAAAAAAGTCATCAAGTATACCTACTCTTTTTATACAACAGAGCATAGATAAGACTACTTAATACCGTAAAACTACGAATTATAAAACCAAACTATATGCGTCTTTTATTCATAATAAGCCTTTCTTTATTCTTTTCTTCCATCAGTTTTGGGCAATTAACTCAAATTATTGATGCGATTGCAGAATCTGGAAGTATTGTATTTACAAGCACCGAAAATACAGCCACCAAAAAGAAAAATGTTGACAATAAAATAACCTTCACCGCAAAAGAAAATATTTATGGTACGATCTATATGAAGCAAAAGCTTGAGCGACTTCGTGTAATCATAAAGGATGACAAATACTACATTCGTACTTCTTTTCTTCTTAAAGAAGATCATAGCAAAAAATTCTATTGGAGCATTCCGCTTCCTAAGGATAAAACGTCCATGAAATCCATTTGTTTTGAGGTTTCTCCCGATAAAATGGACGTCAAAAATCCGAATCATTTGGGTTTTTTAAACTTGATCGAGACCTTGGAAAACAAAAAACATGAATTCCTAGTTTACATTACAGAACGTGACGGTGTCCGAGGAAAACTTATCTTAGACTTATCAGAAGGCAAAGGAAAATATCAAGACCTTTTTGAGGCACTAGAAAAAGAGCGTCAACGAATCGCAGCAGCAGAAGAAGTAGCACGCATTGCAGCCCAAAAAGAACGAGAACGTTATGCGGCTGAACGTAAAAAAATTGTAGACGCCTATGAAGCATCTACCGATTTTGTCTATGTAACGTTCATAAACAATTCTTATGTTCAAATTTCGGGCGCTGTCGCAACATCGAATAACGCAACCAATTCTAGCTTTAGTATTTCGGCTAAACATTCAAAGAAAGTGCGCTGTCGTCCTGGTGAACAACTCTATATTGCAAACAAAGTAGTCCTTGATGTTACGGCTGCATCCAACGGGCAATCTATCGACATTAGTCCTCCACCACTTTCTATTAATTCGATGGCAACTCAGTGGTCGGGCGACGATGCTTGGAAGTCTTGGACCCTCAAAACTTCGGCTGGCAATTGGTCTTTGGCAACTCAATGGTCGGGCGACGATGCTTGGAAATCTTGGACGATCAAAACGGGCAATGAAAATTGGTCGGTTAGCACTCAATGGTCGGGCGACGATGCTTGGAAATCTTGGAATTTCAAAACGGATAATGATAATTTCACTATGAAAACACAATGGTCTGGTAAAGACGCTTGGAAGTCTTGGACCATTACCTCTAAATATGGTGATTTTCTCGTCAAAACACAGTGGTCGGGCGATGACGCTTGGAAATCTTGGAGCATTACATCGCCTCATGGCGATATGCTTGTCAAGACGCAATGGTCGGGCGATGACGCTTGGAAATCTTGGTCCATTACGGACAATATGCAAGATGCGCCACCTCAAGCAAAAATGGCGGCTATTTTTTGTTGTATGGTTGGGGGAATCATGCCCTACACGTCAACAAAAGCCTCTTGTGCCTTGCATGGTAAAAAACTATATGGCAAAGTTAAGTTTGTTGAATATGGCGAGGATGTAAAAATTAAATATGTAGATTATAGCGAAGACCTTAAAGTCGAGTTTGTTAGCTCCTCTCCAAATGACTGTGGAGAGTGGCAAGTAGTCGAATCTAGTGAAGATTTGAAAGTAAAAGTAGTCGAGTATGGGGAGGATTTAAAAGTAAAAAAAGTAACGTCCTCTCCTGGAATGAAATAGAAGTTGTTTAGAGTGGCGTCTTTTTTTTAATAGGAATCAAATAAACATTATTACAAAGGCATAATCTAGAGCAAGTTCCTAACTTCAAGTATAAAATACAGGAATTAACATAAATATGAACTTACAAACAATCAAACAACGTTTTGGAATTATTGGCAATTCTGCCACCTTAAATCATGCTTTAAAGATAGCAATGCAAGTGGCTCCAACCGACTTGTCTGTGCTGATCGAAGGGGCTAGTGGTGTTGGTAAAGAATCTTTTTCCAAAATTATACACAACTTATCTAGTAGAAAGCATCAAAAATTTATTGCCATTAACTGTGGGGCTTTGCCAGAAAGCACCTTGTATTCTGAACTTTTTGGACATACCAAAAATGCGTTTACAGGGGCGACAACAGAACGCAAAGGTTATTTTGAGACGGTTAATGGTGGGACGATTTTCTTGGATGAAATTGGAGAAATGCCGCCTAAGTTGCAACAGTTTCTTTTGCGTGTTTTGGAGCAAGGGGAATTTGTAAAAATGGGTTCTAACAAAGTAGAAACGACAGATGTTCGGGTGATTGCAGCTACGAATGTTAAGTTATTAGAGAATGTACAGCAAGGGAAATTTAGAGAGGATTTATATTATCGTTTAAATACGGTTCCAATCAAAGTTCCGCCTCTAAAAGATCGCTCGGAAGACATTCATATTTTGTTTAGAAAATTTGCAGCAGACTTTGCCGAACGCTACAAAACCTCTCCTGTTCGCTTGGATGAACGGGCGCAATTATTATTAGAAAACTATACTTGGCCAGGTAATATCCGTGAACTTAAGAATATTGCCTTGCAAATCTCTGCTTTATCAGAGAATAAATCCATTACAGCAGAAGCGCTTTTGGAGTTTATTCCCAAAGCATTGGATCGAAATCTTCCCGCTTTGAGCAATCAATTTGGCGGTGGCTTTGATAACGCTGGAGGCTCTGGTTTTTACGAACGAGAAATTCTATTCAAATTTCTCTATGAAATGAAAAAGGATTTGGCTGATCTCAAAACTTGGGTGGCAGAAATCGCACAAACCAACAATCTCCAAATGCCAAACGGAAAGACAACTTCTAGTTTAACTCCTGTTTCTAGTTTTCAGGCTCAGGCAACCGCAAGTTTCAGTAATTCCGATTATGAGAATGATAATTATGATGATAACAATAGTAGTAATAATAATAATAAACAGACTCCTATTATTATCAATACCGAGCGTTCTATTAGCAACAAATACAGCGATGTAGAGGAAATTGAAGAATCTTTATCTATTGAGGATATGGAGCAAGAATTGATCAAAAAAGCCTTGATCAAACATCGAGGCAAACGAAAGGAGGCGGCTAAAGAACTTGGTATTTCTGAACGAACCTTGTACCGAAAGATTCGTCAATATGAAATTGAAGCGTAGGGCTTGTGAGGATTTATTCGTTTTGTCAACGGGATGTGCTTTGAGGTAAATTTGCAGCTTCCTAAATCCTAATTTCAGCTTGTAGGAACAAGCCGTTTCTTGAAGATTATTAAGGAATTTGTAAAGGCTTGTAATCTAAAATTTTGAATATAAACTAAGTTCCTATAACACCTATATAAAGATAGAGCTGTTTTCTACTCGAAAGCAGCTCTATTTTTTGGTCCTTTATTAGTCTTTTGAATTAAAAAACTATATATTAGGCTACTAATTTTTCACTCCAAACCATTGGTCTTACAACAAACGAATATCAATTTCTATGAGTCATTGTATGCATTATTTAGCTTTTATTTTTCTTATTATTTTGAATGCTTCTTGCGCCTCTGTTCCGAAGAACACACACAGCATTTCGGAGCGCATTGCAACCGGTCCTGGAGCAGAAGACGTGCTAATAGATACCATTTCTTGCAAGTATCCTAGATTGCTTGTTTCCTGTGCCGATCGTCGGTCAAAAGATTCTATTCTTAGTGGCGATATTTATGCCATTGATCTTGAAAAGGACTCTTTGACAAGTTATCCCTTAATTCGAACCAATGAGCCCGACTCTCTCTTTTTTCATCCACATGGCTTTGATTTAGTTCGACAAAAAGGGAACGTCTACTTGTTTGTTGTTTCTCACGATGATAAAAAGGGCAAACACTATGTTTACAAATATGAAGTCCATGCAACGAGTCTTAAGTTTGTAGCAGCGTATCAAAATTCTATCATGAATTCTCCGAACACGGTGGTTGCCTTAAAGAATGGAGGTTTTTATGCTAGTATCGACCAAGGAAAAAGAGGCAATAAAACAGCCCTTTTTTTTAAAGCTAAAACAGGTAGTATTGTTTTTTGTAATGAACAAGGAGGTTGGGCAAGAGTAGCCGATAAACTAGCCTATCCAAATGGTTTATACATTACAAGCAAAGAACGTTATTTGTATACTGCGACAACACGGCAGCATACTGTTTTTAAATACAATATTAAGGCAGATGGCAACCTTATTAATCGGGAAAAAGTAACCAAATTGGTTGGCGGTGACAATATAAGGTTAGGTGAAAACAAAGAACTCTTAATTCCTGCACATCCAAAGATTTTTAAATTTGTTGGTCATTCAAATGATTCTACCAAGGTATCTCCTAGCATTGTCTATAGTCTAAACACAACAAATGGAACCACAGAAGTTGTCTATGCCAACGATGGAAGGCAGATTAGTGCGCCCTCCACTTCCGTTAGTTATAAAGGGTATTTATATATTGGTCAAGTCTTCCAACCCTATATTTTGCGTGTAAAACGAAACAAGAAGGCCGCTAAGCAGTAATATTTTGAAATAAAAAAAATAAATTTTCAATTTTATACCTTTTTGTTGCAAAAACAACAAAAAAAGTGAGACCTTAGCGCAAAGTTAAGCACTTATTTATTTTTTTAATCAATAGAGCGTTTTAAAACTAAAAAAAAGGTTCTCTAACAACTCTTGTATTAATCAGAAAAAATAAGCTTTGAGATTAACTATTTTCAGCTACTAGAACACTTCGTTCTTAGGTTTTATATTTTAGACTAAATATTGATTATCAACAACTTATTCTAAGATTTAAAAATCTGTTAAGAGTTGCCTGTTATCTTAAAATTTGGCAAAAATTGCCAAAGAATTAAAAAAAACAATTAAGAATAATGGTTTTCATAGCTTAGATTTGGTGGGGTAATCAAATCTAGCAGGGTTGGTCGGCTCGGGGGAAATGACCAACCCATTTTTTTTTCTACTAACCCAATCTATAAATTGGTTTCAATCTAAAGTAAATCAATTTAAACTCTCCTAGTAATTTGCCGCTTATAACACACTTTTGCCCTTCGAAAAAGAATATTTCAGAAAAATAGTCTTTTAAAATTCACTTTCTTTTTCAGTATTAAGCATAATTAAGTACCTAAAAATCGTTTCTTATGCTAAAAAAAAAGAAAAAAAGCAACCTTTTAAAAAAAAGTGCGTTAGGTTATACAATTTCACATTAACTTTTTTACATTTGCAGCGTTTCCAATAGGAGTTATTTTGTGATATAACTTGGAAGCTTTTACAATTGAATTTAAACAAAAAAAATATACTCTATTATGTATTGGACTTTAGAATTAGCCTCTCACCTACAAGATGCACCTTGGCCAGCAACTCGTGACGAGTTAATCGACTATGCAATTCGCTCTGGCGCGCCTATTGAAGTAATCGAGAATCTTCAAGCTCTTGAAGACGAAGGCGAAGTATATGAAGGCATCGAAGACATTTGGGCTGACTTTCCAACGAAATCAGACTTCTTCTTTCCTGAAGATGAATATTAAGATCTTCGGATTTTAAGAATAGAAAGAGCGCTAAACAACATGTTTAGCGCTCTTTTTTTTGCTTGTTTGTGTCGTCCTGAAAAATCACTTCATTTTTCACGCTCAATAAAGTCCTTTTTTTCTAAAAAAAACCAAGCTACATCAAGCTTTTATTTTAAGAAGGTATCCAATTATTTTTTTGATGTCAAAAGTAAATTTGGATTATTGCTAAAAATCGTGTTTATTTAAATAAAACGGTTCTTTGACTCTTTTGCCAGCCCATACCATTTACTAGTCCTGATTTATAAATATCTACAAATAATAGCGACATGAATGATAGAAATAATATTGATGACAGCTCGACCACAAAAAAGGTAAAAAAAGGTACTATTTTACAACATACAGGTGATAAAATAGTCCGAGCTTTTTTTGTAAAAAAGGGCCTATTAAAAAGTTATTTTATTGATGACGAAGGGAAAGAACATATTTTTATGTTTGCCCCTGAAGAGTGGTTAATCACAGATGTTAATTTGTTATCCAATAAAGAAGATTCCACTGCTATTTTATGTATTCAGGCGCTAGAAGATTCCGAAATTCAAGTGATCCCTCAAAGCGTATTTGCTCAGATAGACCAACTTCCAACAAGTATCCTAGCAGAACAAATTCATAAACTAATCAATCGAATTTGCGTCCTCCAGAAAAGAATTTATCTACTGATGAGTTCTTCTGCGGAGGACAGATATGATGATTTTATTACAACCTATCCACAAATATCTCAAAGAGTTTCGCTCAAAATGATTGCCTCCTACTTAGGACTTACCCCAGAAACATTGAGTGTTGTGAGAGCTAAGAAAAAAAATAAGGGGATTTGATTTTCTTAATCTATCTAAAGAATTTCTATTTTTTATAGCTGTAGTTTTGCCCTTATTTAAAATTAAAATCTATAGAAATGACAACGTTGAATTTTTTGGGTAAAAGTGTCTTGTTTTTTTTCGTAATTTTTTGTTTCAGCAATTGTAATAAAGAGGAAGAAATTGTATTACTTCCTGGAGAGCAAAGTGACTTTATCGTTACTGCTGCCTCAGGAAATGAAGTTGTTCTTGATAGAACTTGGTATCGAAACTGTATTCCCTCTGCATCAATGCCAAATGTTTGGTCAAGTAGCCAACGAACCTTATCTAGTGATGAGCTTGCCACAACAGAAATGTTCTATGGTAGTAATGACTGTTCATCAGATTTATTAATGGTTACCGTAACCGTTGCTAAACTAGTTATGCAAGAAAATCCTACGCCAATTACGTGGGTAGACATGGACGGTGTCACAGCAAGTACGGCTCCTGCTGGACTTGAAAATGTTACAACAGCAAATTCTATTAAATATACGATTGAGACGGCTACAATGACTCCAATGACGGACGCTCAAGCTAACTTGTTAAATACGACAGCCTTAGGTTACGGTTTAACGGATTGGGCTGCTCGTGTAACAAAAGACGTTCAACCAATTCTTGCTCAGTTTGCAAACCCTGGTTCTGCAACAATTATTGTTTTGGATAATGGTGGAGAAGGTTGTGTTTATGACGGAATTCCTGATTATACGTCAGGTGAAGAATATCCTTCAAAAATTGGAAACATTCCTCATTGTGGACCATTGCATTCAATGTAAAATATTTTTATAAAATATTATTAGTGTTCGGTAGTACGCACAGACGACGAGCAATTAATAATCATTTGAGTTTACTCAAATGAGAAGAGTGTTGAACCGTATATTCAATGCTCTTTTTTTTATTTTTAATCTTTTCATTCTCTAACTATTTATAGAGTTCGCCTTTTAAAGCTCTTTATATAATAAGGGGCTGATTAATAGTCCCTCTTCTCTCCTTTCCTCCCATTTCCCCTCCATTTTTCAGCTTACTTAGAACGGCTATTACTTCATTTTTTGCATCGGTACAGACTAAAGTTCATTGCAAGATTACTTATCATTTATTCTTGCCCGTCACTTAACTTACGTTCAAAATAAAATTCTAATTTTGGTATAAAAAGCTTGCTTTTCTCCTCAGATACGATTACTTTGTATAATCGAATAGTTGGGTATTTATCTGTTTATAAGTACTCAAAGATTAGAAATTTAAGGAACCCCTCGTTACTTAAAACACCAATTTCCCATTTAGTATTCTTCTAATCTAAAATTTAAAAATACCATGAAAACGCAAAAGCACAACCGTTTCAAAAAATTAATGGTTGCTAACCGAGGAGAAATTGCCGTTCGTGTACTTCGTGCTGCCTCAGAACTGGAGTTAACCACTGTTGCCATTTACACACACGAAGATCGGTATTCATTACACCGCTACAAAGCAGACGAAGCCTACCAAGTGGGCAAAGACGACGAGCCCTTAAAGCCTTATTTGGACCTCGAAGAAATTATTCGAGTTGCTAAAGAAAATGGGATCGAAGCCATTCATCCAGGCTATGGTTTTTTGTCCGAAAATGTTCAGTTTGCCAAACGTTGTGGAGAAGAAGGGATTGTCTTTGTTGGCCCAACGCCTTTAGCCATGCAACAATTAGGCGACAAAGTAGATGCCAAGGCGATTGCCCGAAGTTTGGACATTCCTTTGATTGAAGACAGTCAAATCCCCTTAAGCTCTGTCGAAATAGCCTTAACAGAAGCGGCTCGTATTGGCTATCCTATTATGGTCAAAGCCGCCTCTGGTGGTGGAGGTCGTGGAATGCGGGTTGTTCGACAAGAGTCCGACTTGTCAAAAGCTTTCTTAGAAGCCAAAGGGGAAGCCAAAACTGCCTTTGGAGACGACACCATATTTTTAGAAAAATACATTGATGCGCCCAAACATATTGAAGTTCAAATCTTGGCAGATAATTATGGCAATATTGTACATTTATTTGAGCGAGATTGCTCTTTGCAACGTCGTTTTCAAAAAGTAGTCGAAATTGCGCCTTCCGCTACCTTGGGACAAAATACCAAAGATGCTTTATATGAATATTCGCTCCGTATTGCCAAACATGTTAATTATAGCAATGCTGGAACGGTAGAGTTTTTAGTTGATAAAGACGAGAACATCTACTTCATTGAAGTCAACCCAAGAATTCAAGTAGAGCATACCATCACGGAACAAATTACAGGAATAGACTTGGTTCGTTCTCAAATACTGATTGCGATGGGCTACCCCCTTTCCCATCCTCAAATTTATATTCTAAGCCAGCAAAGTGTCAGTCACACAGGCTATGCCATTCAATGTCGGATTACAACAGAAGACCCTACCGAAGGTTTCAAGCCCGATTATGGTCAATTGATTGCCTACCGAAGTGCGGCAGGTTTTGGGATTCGTTTGGATGCGGGTTCTGCTTATACAGGTGCCCAAATTTCACCTTTTTTTGACAGTATGTTAGTGAAAGTCACCGCCTGGGGACGCACGCTAAAGGGCGCTTCTGGTCGTTTGCATAGAGCCTTAAGAGAATATAGAATCCGTGGGGTTAAAACCAATATTCCATTCTTATTAAATTTATTAACAGACGAAACCTTTCAAGCAGGCAAAGCGACCGTTACCTTTATTGATTCTAACCCTCAATTACTTTTATCCTCTAAACGTCGCTTGGACCGAGGAACAAAAATGCTGTCTTTTTTGGGAGATGTTATTATCAATGGCAATCAAGATGTTAAATATATTGATACCAATAAAGTATTTAGAAAGCCTGTTGTCCCTGCTTTTTCCAAAATGGAAGCCTTTCCAAAAGGAACTAAAGACAAATTAAATGAACTCGGTAGAGCTGGTTTTGTAGAGTGGCTCAAAAATGAAAAATCCATTCAATTTACCGACACGACCTTTAGAGATGCACATCAGTCCTTGTTGGCAACGCGTGTTCGGACGCACGACATGATTAAAGTCGCTGAGTCTTTTGCTAAGAACAACCCTAATATTTTTTCTATGGAAGTTTGGGGCGGCGCAACCTTTGATGTAGCCTTGAGGTTCTTAAAAGAATGTCCTTGGGAACGCCTACGATTATTGCGGAAAGCCATGCCCAATACCTTGTTGCAAATGTTGCTCCGTGGTTCTAATGCGGTAGGTTATACGGCTTATCCTGACAATTTGGTAGAGAAATTTATTGAAAAAGCAGCCGAAACTGGAATTGATGTTTTCAGAGTTTTTGATTCCTTGAATTGGGTAGAAGCCATGAAAGTAAGTATTCGCACGATTCGGGAACGCACCGATTCCTTGGCAGAGGCTTGTATTTGCTATACGGGGGACATTAATGATCCTACAAAAACAAAGTATACCTTACAATATTACCTAGACTTGGCGCGTCAATTGGAAGACGAAGGAGCACATTTATTGTGCATCAAAGATATGGCAGGTTTGTTACAACCTTATGCTGCCGAACAATTGATTACCGGTCTAAAGTCTGCTGTGGATTTGCCAATTCATCTGCATACGCACGATACTTCTTCTATCCAGTCGGCTACTTATTTGAAAGCGATTGAAGCAGGTGTTGATGTGGTTGATGTTGCCTTGAGTTCTGTTTCTGGCTTGACGTCTCAGCCCAACTTTAATTCGATTGTAAGTATGCTCAAATTCCATGAGCGTTCTGCTAATTTGGATATTAACTCCCTCAATGAGTTTTCTAATTACTGGGAAGCTGTTCGAGAATTTTACTACCCTTTTGAATCTGAATTAAAAGCAGGAACCTCAGAAGTTTACCAACACGAAATTCCTGGTGGGCAATATTCTAATTTACGTCCACAAGCAAGGGGCTTGGGTTTAGAGGATCAGTTTGAAACGATTAAACAGAATTATGGCGTTGTCAATCGTCTTTTTGGCGACTTGGTCAAGGTTACCCCTTCTTCAAAAGTAGTTGGAGATATGGCGATGTTTATGACGGCTAATCATTATACCGCAGATGATATTTTAAGCAAAGGGGCAAACATTGATTTCCCTGATAGTGTAAAAGCCTTGTTTAGAGGGAATTTAGGGCAAGCGCATGGTGGTTTTCCTGTTGAGTTACAGAAAATCATTTTAAAGGAGGAGCTCCCTTTCACAGAACGCCCCAATGCACACCTAGCTCCTATTGACTTTGAAAAAGAATTTAAAATTTTTCAAGAAGAATTTAGTGAATTTTGTGATGAGTTGGATTTTATTTCGTACAAATTATATCCAAAAGTCTTCCGAGAGTTCCACCTGCATCACGAAAAGTTTAATGCCGTACAGCATTTGCCAACCTTGCCTTTCTTTTATGGCTTGAAGCCAAATGAGGAAACGATTGTAGAAATCGCAAATGGTAAAAGTATTTTAATTCGATACATTGGCTCTTCTGCTCCAGATGAAGAAGGAATGCGCCATGTTACCTTTGAAATGAATGGGCAAACTCGCTCTGTCAAGATCAAAGATAAAATGGTTCAATCAGAAAAAGTCGTCCATCAAAAAGCCAGTGGCCTGCTTCAAATTGGCGCACCGCTACAAGGTAGCTTGTCCCAAATTTTGGTAAAAGAAGGCGATTCGGTAACGCCCAATACCCCTTTATTTATCATTGAAGCCATGAAAATGGAGAGTACCATTACAGCTACTACCGCTGGGATTGTTAAGAAAATACACTTGGCAGAAAAAACAATGGTTGGGCAAGATGATTTGATTATTGAATTGGAGTAAGAAAGCGCTTTA
>CACVAQ010000359.1 GCA_902727865.1 uncultured Aureispira sp.
TCCATAGAAGGTTATTGAAGTTTTCTGCTTCTCAATTTGATGATTGGAATAATGACTTCTTCCAGAGAGATCCCACCATGTTGGAAAGTATCTTGATAATATTTGTTGTAATGATTGTAATTATTGGGGTATAAGAAGAACTTACTATTTTTGGCAAAAATAAAGGTTGAACTAACATTTGGAGTAGGTAGTTTGGCGTCAATTGGACGACGAACATCCAAGACATCTTTGCGATCATATTGCAAATTTTTACCTACTTTATAACGCAAGTTAGTCGTTGTTTCTCTATCCCCAACAACCTTCGAAGGTTCGTTGACTCGAATACTTCCGTGGTCCGTTCCAATAAACAACTGTACATCATGCTCGGCAATAATTTTGAGGGCTTCCCAAATCGCAGAATGCGAAAACCAAGAACGTGTTAAAGAACGATAAGCCTTTTCATCGCTCGCCAACTCTTTCAAAATCTCCATTTCGGTACGCGCATGAGACAACATATCTATAAAATTATAGACAATTGCTGTAAAGTCGTTCGTCAAGCAATTTTGAATATTGTCGACCAACTGCTTGCCTTTTTCAACCGTCGTTATTTTATAATAAGCATGTTTTACAGGCTTACGGAACGTCCGTCTAATTTGCTCTGCAAGCAATTTTTCTTCGTGCAGATTTTTGCCCCCTTTCTCATTATCATTCAACCAATAATCGGGGTAGTATTCTTGAATTTCGCTTGGCATTAAACCCGAAAAAATAGAATTACGGCTATACTGTGTCGTTGTTGGTAAGATACTATAGAAATAATCTTCTTCTTCTACTCGGTAATATTCCGAAACAATTGGTTCTATAATTTTCCATTGATCGTAACGCAAATTATCCAACAATAAAAAGAAGGTTGGGCGGTCTGAGCTCATGTCTGGAAAAACCATCGAACGCAACAAATCATGCGACATCACAGGAGCATCATCGTCGTTATTCACCCAATGTAAATAATTGCGTTCTACGTATTTGGAAAACTCTGAATTGGCTTGTTGTTTTTGAGTAGCCAAAATTTCGGACATACTTGTCGTATTCGAGTCGTCCAATTTGAGTTCCCAATGAATGATTTTTTTATAAATCTCTGCCCATTCCTGAAAATCCAATCCGCTGTTGATTTCCATGAAAATTTTACGAAACTCTTGTTGATAGTCCGTTGCCGTTTGTTCTCGAACCAAGCGATCCGAGTCAATTAATTTTCGGAGAGACGTCAAGATTTGAACTGGATTAACAGGCTTAATTAAGTAATCACTAATTTGAGAACCAATTGCTTGCTCCATGACCCCTTCTTCTTCATTTTTGGTAATCATAACAACAGGAACATTGGGCAAAATCTCTTTGATTCTAGGCAAGGTTTCCAAACCTGTAATGCCAGGCATACTCTCATCCAAGAAAATGACATCAATATTGCCCATGTGCTCTTCGACCTCTTCTATCGCATCATGACCATTAGAAACGGTAATAACTTTGTATCCTTTTTTCTCTAGAAACATGATTTGAGGCTTGAGCAGTCTAATCTCATCATCTGCCCACAGTATTGTGATATTCTCCATTTAGCTTAAGAATTTGTAAGAGTGAAATACCAATACCTCGATCCCATCGATATAGTTGTATTAGTATTGTGTATTTGTAAGTGCATTGAAAGTGTAGAAGTATGCTCAATAAGCTTGGTCAATTTTTATTATAAATGGGATAGATTAGCACGATTTTGAATTGCTTGCTAAAGATAGTCTTTAAACTTAAAAAAATCAAGTTTAGTGTAAGCTAGTGTGCATTTTATATTTTTGCGAAGCCTCAAAGTGTTTTTTATTCATAATTTTATGCTACCTTAATCCTTATTACAGAGGTCTTCAAATCTATTGATAAAAAAACTAGGTCGAGCCCCTAAACGTAAGCATTCAGAAGTGCCTAAAAAAACATAGGTAAACTCTTTACGATACTTAGCAGTGCAGCTAAGTACGGATACTTAAGAACAGAGCTTTACAAAAACGCCAAAAAAAAACTCTACATGAACAACGAATATCTGTATTAATAAGATAGTAAACACAGAAGTTGCAGAACAAGATACTATATGTCGTCTGCACATCAAATACTCCGTGGTCCTTATAACATTACTTCGTGGAGAAATTGTATTAGTTTGATTATCAACAAGATAGCTTTGAATTATTACTTTAACTAAATCATTGATAATCAAATTAATATGAAATGGTTTTTATGTTTTTTGGTAAAAAAACTAAAACCTCGGAGAAGCAGCGAAGCTAATCCCACGAAGTATTATTATAATATAAATGCACTAAAATACCCTATTATGCAAATAGTAACAAAGATCAAAACGCTTGCTTTTTTTTTATGTACTACTATATCTATATGTATAAGTAGTTGCCAAGAGTCTAAAAAAATCACAGCTACGCAAAACAATAGCCCTAGTATTTTATCCTCAGAATATTATATGCAATTTAAAACGCCAGAACTACGGCTCGCACAGTTGATGTGTGGTACTTTTTCTTGTTATAGTAAAAAAACAAATAATCTTTTTGCCGTAAATAATGGCAAAGATAGCATTATAGCGTTTACGGTTCTGGTTGGAGATCCCAATATAAATGGAACATGGGTGTATAAAGAATCTGTTATGTCTCACTTCCCAGAAAAGCCTCTATTTCAGTTATTCCAGCAAATAAAACAAGAAAGCCCCGACAGCTTAACCATTTATGAATACAAACCCAAAGATAAAGAAAATAGTTATCGTGGTTATCAACGAAAAAAAACGCGCCCAATAGATATCGCTGATTTAGTTTCTACAAATTGTGTTGTCGGCGTTCGAAAATCAACACAAACCCGCTTCTTGTCTTCTGTAGATATGTGTGAGCGAAAGGCGGCCGACAAAAGTCAATGGACCGAACTAAAAGCAAGCTATGACCCAAAAGGGATAAACCTACAGCTTAGAGTTTATTCTGGTCCAGATAAAACCGTAGCAAGCATGATTACAGACTCTTGGATCTTTTTTAGGCGGCTGGAATAGACGTATAAATTGGCTAGACAGGCTTTGGGTTTAGGAATGTTGGTTCCTTATTTCAGCAATCGTTCAATATGAGGTTTCATTTCTGTGTAAGCATGCGTAGCGTCAAAGTCACTGGCTCCAATAAACACTTGTCGAATAATTCCTTTTCGATCAATCAAAAAAGAAGTTGGGTAAGTAGACACCTCCATTTGTTCGGCAATATCTTTTCGATCTGCCACAACAGCGTAACGCATGTTTTTTTCGTCAACAACCTTTTTAGCGACTTCTTTCTTATCCGTTCCAACAGAAAGTATGACCAAATTTTTTGATTTGTATTTGTCTTGTAGTTCGTTGAAGCTAGAAATTTCTGTGATACAAGGTTTACAAGCGGCAAACCAAAAATTTAATAGGACAATCTTGCCTTGCATTTTTGACAAATCATAGGTTTTGCCTTTCAAGGTTTTTACTAAAATAGCAGGTATTTTTTTGCCAATATATTCGTTCTTCTTTCGGTCTAAATATTCTTGAAATTCTCTTTCTCCCTTTGTTTGCTTAGTGGTATTGTTTGCCGTCCGTTTGTCATTAGAAGGTGCCTTGCAACCTATAAAAGAGCAACAAATTATAAAAATCAATACACTTACTCTGAATTCTCTCATAACATCATTTCTTATGAACGTTGCTTAGACCACAGCGTTTTCTAAGCCTCCGTACAACTGGTGTTCGCGCATTCGCTACATTGTACTAGGCAATTATTATTCTCAATATATTTTATGATACCTTGACTCCCTAAGGAA
>CACVAQ010000360.1 GCA_902727865.1 uncultured Aureispira sp.
TTTAATATTTATTCTTGGTATATTTAAGCTTCTAAGTTATCTATTTGAATACGATTCTCAAAATTAGCATTTTATTTTATAGCTATTTACTCCTCCACTAAGAATCTATTGGGATTTTATTGATTCTTTGAGGTAAAAAATGACACTGAATAAATCCTCAACCCATTTCTAAACTTAAATTCCACCTTACGAAACCCATTTCAGAACAAAGCCTAGTAAAATAAACCCGTCATGAATTATTATACCCAAATCACTCAACAAAAAAAGAACGCCACCAAAAACCTACTCCTCAAATTTGGAATAGGACTGTTTTTTCTCTTACTCGGAACAACAACACAAGGGCAAGCCACTCAATTGCAGTGGGCAAAAAGAATGGGTAGTAGTGACAATTATGGTGTCTGTCAAGGAACGTCTATAGATGTAGATCGTGCAGGAAATGTTTATACCTCAGGCTATTTTAACGATACCGCCGATTTTGACCCCAATGCAGGCGTTTTTAATTTAGCCACAGGCGTACACAGTCAGCAATTTATTCAAAAGCTGGATGCCAACGGTAATTTCGTCTGGGCGAAACAGATGGGCGGTAGAGCAAACGCTATTTTTGTAGACGACTCCTCTAATGTTTATACCACAGGCTTTTTTAGTGATACCGTTGATTTTGATCCCAATGCTGGCGTTTACAACCTCGCTTCGCTTGGCAATAGTGATATCTATGTACAAAAACTAGACTCGGCTGGTAATTTGATCTGGGCGAAGCGTATGGGAGGAACAAGGAGCGACGCGGGGAACGCTATTGTTGTAGATAACCTTGGCAATGTGTATACCACAGGTTACTTTTTATATACGGCAGATTTTGATCCCAATGCTGGCGTTTTTAATTTATCGGGCGGAAACACGGGTATGTTCTTACAAAAACTAGATGCTGCTGGTAATTTCGTTTGGGCAAAGAGCCTCAACTCTAATTTAGGCTTCATAAGAGGGCACAATCTTGATTTGGGTGCTTTAGGGCATATTTATATCGTTGGCGAATTTCAAGAAACGGTCGATTTTAACCCCAATGCAGGAGTAAGTAATTTAACGGCTATAAATGGCTATGATCGCTTTATACAAAAATTGGATACGGCTGGTAATTTCATTTGGGCGAAAAACATCAGCCCAGTAAATTACGCTATTTATGATCAGGGCTATTCTATCGCGGTCGATGACGAAGAAAATATCTATACAACAGGAAAATTTGAACACAACGTCGATTTTGACCCCAATGCAGGAACGCATTATTTAAGCGCTGTGGACCTCGATGACATTTTTGTACAAAAGTTGGACGCTGCTGGCAATTTTCTTTGGGCGAAAAGCATGGGCGGCTCTGGCAATGACTTTGGACGTGGTATAGATTTAGATGCTGCTGGAAATGTATATATAACAGGCTTTTTTTCTGGTACGATAGATTTTGATCCAAGTCCAAGATTAAGTAATCTGACTTCAATGGGATCAGAGGACATCTTTATTCAGAAATTAGATTTTAATGGCAATTTTCTTTGGGCTAAAAATATGGGCGGCTTTAGTTACGACTATGGAAATGATATAGCCGTCGATCTTAACGAAAATGTTCATACAACAGGAATGTTTCTATTCACCGCAGATTTTGACCCCAATGCGGATACCTTCAATTTAATAGCAAATGGCAATAGCAATGATGTTTTCATTCAAAAACTAAGTCAAAAAGGGATTACAGGACACACCTTCCTTGATTTCAACCAAAATTGTATTCAGGATAATAATGAAGCGGATGTATCTGGTAGAAGATTGATTATCAAACCAGGAAATATTCTTGTGACCACACGTCAAGGGCATTGGTATTTGGATTCTTTGCCAACGGGTACGTACACCATAGAAGTAGACACGTCAAACTACTGGACGGCAACCTGTTCTAACATACAATCTTTTACCGTCGTGCATCCTGACAGCTTGCTGATTACGCCTTCTTTTGGACTCATTTCGACTCGAAATTGCCCTGCACCCGATGTTTCAATTTACGCTCCGTTTCTTCGCCCAGGCTTTTCTAATCAGAGAATTAGCGTACAGGCTTGTAACCAAAATATAGGCACAGGAACCTTGGACAGTGCTTATGTGATCGTGACCTTGGACTCTCTATTGACCGTGCAAGCGGCTTCTTTGCCTTTTTCTAGCTTGGGAAACAACCAATATCGAATCAATGTCGATACAATTTACCCAGATTTCTGTGTTGATTTTTGGTTG
Source organism: uncultured Aureispira sp. (assembly GCA_902727865.1). Taxonomy (GTDB): domain Bacteria; phylum Bacteroidota; class Bacteroidia; order Chitinophagales; family Saprospiraceae; genus Aureispira. The sequence goes on from CACVAQ010000360.1 coordinate 2,257, forward strand.
GAATGTCAACTTAATATGACAGCGACGATTGGGCAAAGTCTCTGTATGAGTGCCGAATTATTTCCTGTATATGCTTGCAGTTTGGATTCCATACCCAGCCCAAGCACCAACTCTTGCCTTACGCCTTATGATAATTCTCATATAAGTATTAAAGGATTCTGTATCAACGATACCATTCAATTTATTGTGTATAATACAGGAACAAGTCCAATGACTTGTTTTTCTCCCGTCCGTTTGTACATTGATGGTCAATATGTTTTGCTCGATTCTGTTCAATTGGTCAATGGGCAAACAAGAACCTTTCTCTTTCCTGGAGATGGGAGAACTTGGAGGTTAGAAGTCGATCAACATCCCTTGCATCCTGGCAACTCACAGCCTTCTCAAACGATTGAATTGTGTGGAAGTGCAGGAAACTGGACTCCAAATTTAGTGAATATCTTGCCCCAAGATGATGCCGATCCTGTTATTGATATTTATTGTGGTTTGGTAACAGGTAGTTACGATCCGAATGACAAAAAAGGGTATCCACTAGGTATTGGAAACACCTATGATATTTTGCCCAACCAAGATTTGGAATACCTCATTCGTTTTCAAAACACAGGAACCGACACGGCTTTTACGGTCGTTATTCGAGATACGTTATCGGAAGATTTAGATATTTTTTCCATCCGTTCGGGTGTTTCTAGCCATGAGTATAGTTTTAGAATGTATGGTCCAAGGGTGCTAGAGTGGACGTTTAATACCATCATGTTGGCGGATTCTAATGTAAATGAGCCTGCAAGTCATGGCTTTGTTCAATTTAAGGTCAAACAAAATGCAAATCTTCCAATAGGTACTGAAATTACCAACAAAGCAGCGATTTATTTTGATTTTAATGCTCCAATTATCACCAATACGTATTTGCATACAATTAACGTTCCTCAGGTCCTAAATTGGGATGGAGAGGATACACTGGTCGTTGCCATTTGTGATTCTTTTAATTTTAGAGGCCTGACTTATCGCAGTACTGGAACTTATTTTTTTCCTGTTAATAATAATAATTTGGATAGCCTTTACACGATTCATCTGACGATTTTAAATCCTACTTCGGAGACCCTAAGGGTTGATTCTTGTACTCGTTATACCGCTCCCGATGGGCAAATTTATACCACAAGTGGTCAATACACGGCAGTCATCCCCAATGTTGTCGGTTGTGATAGTATTATCACTATTAATTTAACCCTAAAAGACAGCACAGCTAGTACGATTACGGTGCATTCTTGTACGCCTTATATCGCTCCTGATGGACAAACATATACCGCAAATGGTCAATATATAGCAACGATTCCTAATGTTGTCGGTTGCGATAGTATTATCACTATTAATTTAACCCTAAAAGATAGTACGACTAGTACGATTACGGTCAATTCTTGCAGCAGCTATACTGCTCCCGATGGGCAAATTTATACCGCAAGCGGTCAATACACCGCAACGATTCCGAATTTTGTCGGTTGTGATAGTGTTATCACCATTAATTTAACCCTAAGAAGTACAGATAGTACGATTTCTGCCAATCCTTG
>CACVAQ010000361.1:0-8669 GCA_902727865.1 uncultured Aureispira sp.
TTACTCCGTTGAAAACCCGAACTAAGCGTAGCGATTTTTTGTATTAACAAAGGCTCACGACCACGACCACGCAATAACAGCGCAGCTAATCAACGGAGTATTACTATAGTCATTACTTCGTGGAGAAATTATATTAGTTTGATTATCAATAAGATATCTTTGAATTATTAGTTTAACTAAATTATTGATAATCAAACTAATATGAAATGGTTTTTATGTTTTTTGGTAAAAAAACTAAAAATCCCACGAAGTATTATATAGTAATACCTTTATTTTTTATTGTAAGATTTGTTCTATTTATTATGAAATACTTTTTATACCTCTCTTTATTAATCCTTTCTTCTCCTGCTTTCTTGTTTGGACAGGACAGCCCCAAAGATGCGATTACAAACTTGGATAGCCTTGCTGTGTTGGCCTATTATCAAGAAGACTATGCGCAAGCCACTTACTTTTGGGAGGAAATGAAGTCAACCATAGAGCAACATAATTTAGAACAAGACTATCTAGGCGCGCTTCAGTACGTTGCTATCTTGTATTTAGAAACAGAAAAATATGCCTTAGCAGAGGCTTTGTATTTAAAAATTTCCAAATTACAGCAGGAACAAAAAGGAATTGATAATGTCTTTTATGTGGAATGTATTGCGCAGTTGGGCTATTGTTATTATGGAATGGGACGGTATGAAATCGCAGAACAATATTACCTGAAAGCTTTAAAAATTGCCCGCTCTATTTTAGAGGAGACTGCGCCCACGTATTCTAGCTTGCTCAACAATTTAGGGTTGTTGTACAATACAACTGGACGTTATGAGGAAGCGGAACAGATTTATCTAGAAGTGGTTGAAATTGATCGAAAGAGCAACAGTGCGCATTATTATGCTACAAGCCTTAATAATCTAGCTGTTTTGTATCAAGAAATGGGCTATTATGAAGCTGCTGAAAAACTATATTTACAATCTCAAGAACTCCGAAAAAAAATATATGGCGTCAATCATGTTAATTATGCTTTGGGCTTAAATAATATAGGCAATTTATACGAAGCGATGGATCAAGATGTTGTAGCGGAAGGATACTATGAAGAAGTCCGAAAAATATTAGGGGGCAACAGCCCACATTATGTGTATAGTTTAAATGCGTCGGCTAAATTGTATTTTAAACAAAAAAAATACCTGCAAGCAGAGCATTTTTGGTTAAAAGCCTTAAAAATTAGCCAAAAGGAATTGGGACGAAAACATCCTGCTACGGCTCAATATTGGGATCAATTGGCACAATTGTATTTGGAACAAGGGGCTTTGGATAAAGCTTTGAATTACTGTAGAAATGGGGTTTTGGCGAACATCCCTGAATTAAAATCGGTCGATTTTGTCGATTGGAAACAACTGGACACGGTTACTTATTATAGTAATGAACGAGCTGGGATTTCTTTATCAACACTGCTGAAGGTTTTTAAAAAGACCTGCAACAAAACGACAAAAAAAGAAAAGTGGGAAGAGTACTTTTCAATCAGTAATGTTGCGATGCGATTGAATGAGCGCATCCGAAATGACTTTACGAGTAATACCAACAAATTAAGAATCTTAGAAAATAATGTCACTAGTTTAGGCTGTGGAATTCATGCGGCTACCTTTTTGGGCAGCGAGAAGTATTATCAAGAGGCCTTTGCTTTTGCAGAACAGAATAAATCAATTTTATTGATTGAAGCTTTAAAAGGGCAACAAGCTCGTGCCTTGGGGGATTTGCCCGATTCTCTAGCCTTGTTAGAATCGAGTTTGCAAGGGCAGCAAGAAAAGTTGTTGAAAAGAAGAATGTTGGCCAAAAATAAGGCAGAAAAAATAAGGATTGCTACAGAAAGTAACCAACTGAACTTCAAAATAAATCGTTTTGTGGCTTCATTAGAAGACCAATATCCCCAATACCACCGACTGAAATACAATAACACAACCGTTAGTGTCAAAGAAGTTCAAGCCTTGTTAGGCCCTCAAAGCCTTTTATTAGAGTATTTTACCCTCGAAGACTCAACCTACCTTTTTACCATATCTAAGGAGCAGATAAATATTATAACCATACCACATTCTAAAACGACCTTGAATCAGTATATTAATGGTTTGAGGTTGTCTTTGAGTGATTATGATTTGATTGATAAATCGCAGAAAGAAGCCTATTTTTTGTATACAAAATCGGCAGAGTGGCTCTACCAAGAATTAGTAGAAAAAGCCTTAAAAAACAAGGCGATCAAAGATATCATTATTGTAACAGATGGTGCCTTGGGGCATATTCCATTTGAGGTTTTTCTGACAAAGCCTGCTCCTCCAAAAGGAATGAATTATAAAACACTAGATTATTTGGTTCGAGACTATAACATCAGTTACAGTTATTCGGCCAGCCTTTGGAAAGAAAATTTAAAACAATCGGCTTCGTCCTTGCAGCCACTTTCTAATAAGCAAGTGTTGGCATTTGCAGGAAGTTACCCAAAAAGCAAACATCAACTATTTAGCTTGCGATCTGAAAGTATTTGTAACATTCGAGGTGCTTTAGAGGATTTGCCTGCTGCTGCTAAGGAAGTAAAAGCCTTGTCTAAAATATTTTATGGTCAATTCCTAACAGGCGTTGAAGCGAGTGAAGCTAATTTTAAAAAACTAGCGCCTGACTATAGTGTCATCCACTTGGCAATGCATGGCGTGTCCAATGAAGTAGCGCCTATTCTATCTTCTTTGGCCTTTTCGGAAGATTATAAAAGCGTCGAAGATAATTTTTTGCAAGCCTATGAGATTGCTCAATTATCACTAACTGCCAATCTAGTGGTTTTATCTGCTTGCGAAACAGGCTACGGAAAATTTCAGCAAGGAGAAGGCGTGATTTCTTTAGCCCGGTCCTTTATGTATGCAGGTGTGCCTTCTTTGGTCGTTAGTTTGTGGCAAGTGAACGATCAGGCAACCGCCATTATTATGCGTTTGTTTTATCAGAATTTAGCAAAAGGAATGTCTAAATCAATGGCTTTGAGAACGGCAAAATTGAGCTATTTGGAACTGTTTGAGGGAATGGCGGTACATCCTGCGCTCTGGTCGGCATTCATACAGGTCGGAGATAGTGCAGCGATAGAATTAGAGGTTAGAAAACAAAGACACTGGTGGATGCTAGCTGCTGGCTTGGTTATTTTTCTGCTAATAAGCATTGGATACAGAAAATACCGTTCCAAGCAGCATCAAAACGCATAGCTTGAAGTATGGTATCAGACATTTTCAAAGTGTCTGATACCATACTTACCCACTATTTAAAACTTTTGTTACGCTGTACTTAACCCTTTTCCGACTTGTTTTACGCTTACTTTTGTTGAAGGTCGATTCAATTTAACCCTTTTGCCGTTTTTTTCTCAATCGACTCAAAGACTCAGGTGCAATGCCCAAATAAGAAGCCACATGATGCTGGGCAATTCTATTGATAATTAGAGGGTATTTTTCTAACAATTCAGCATAACGTTCTGCGGCTGTTTTGTGTTGTAAGTCATAAATGCGAGTCTTCGCCAAGACATACATTTGTTCGATTAACAGCCTGCCTAAGCGTTCAAAAATAGGCTTTTCTTGATACAGGTTTTGCAAATGTTCATGATGTAAAATTAGCAAACTACTGTCTTCCAAGGCTTGAATAGATTCGGAGGAAGGCATTTGATTGATAAAACTAGTATAGGCGGATAAAACTGGATTGCGTCGCTCAAAAGAAAAATGAGCGATCATTTCTTTGCCCTCTACCGTTGAAAAAACTCTAAAAACACCCGTGATTACAAAACCAATATATTGGCAAGTTCTTCCTTCCTCTATCCAATATTCGCCTTTTTTAAGTGTGATCACTTTAGATTTTGAAAGGGCAAAATCCCAATCATTTTGAGAAATATGGGCAAATTGAGCCACTAATTTTTGTAATCGTGCAGACATTTTTATAGAATAGATAGGAGAACAATGATCGCAACTAAGACAAAAAATCCAAGGACAATCATCATGTAATTGGTATTACTTTTATAAATATCGTACATGATCGTTAATAAATCCGTCCATTCCATCCGTCGAGCAAGGGATTCTGTTGCAATAAAGAAATATTTAGCGCTTCTTCCTTTAGAAGTATGATCGCCATGTTTTTTGAGAATAAAAAAGCTTTCATTCAGAAAAACACGCTCATAGAGCTCGTGCCGTCCTTCAAATTGGATGACCAAACCGCCTAAAGTGTACTCCCATTTCCCTGTGTAAATGTCTCCATCAAGGATACGTAAATAACTCCCATTTTCTTCAAAAACGTGTAAAATAGCTTCTTGGAAATGTACGTCATCCCGAACTTCCCTCCAGCGTTTGTTGACATAAAACTCCTGTTCGTACAAATCTTCGCTAAAACGAGATAAATAACCCATCAAAAAGTCAATGCCTTGATCCAATGATTTGAATTCAGGCAACTCTTCGTTCATCGAATTAAATATCTTATTAAAAATATTCATTGGTAAATTAGATCTGTTTGGTTATAGTTAGCCATGCCGTGTATCTACGAAGTTGTAGTAATACATCTAATACAGGATGCTTTTTTTTATTAAAAAACGAAAACATCGAAACAGCAGCGCAACTAAGTGCTAAGTAATGATAGCTTAAATATAACAAAATTCCTTTTAGTAATCTTAGCTCTAGGCAAAAGTAAGCGCTATTTTTGATATATGCTTTTAATTATCGTAATATTGCCTTTTAATTCGAATCAAGGGCTAAAACAGAACTAAAATGTACATTTAAAACAAGATTACTTTATTTTAGAAGCCTATTTTCTAAATTTTTAATGATGAATGCTTCATTTTTAATGTATTTTATGCAAATAATACTTCGTGGGATTTTTAGTTTTTTTACCAAAAAACATAAAAACCATTTCATATCAATTTGATTATCAAGAATTTAGTTGAATTAAAAATCCAAAGCTATCTTATTGATAATCAAAGTAATATAATTTCTCCACGAAGTAATGATGCAAAAGAAAGCATTCAACATTAAAAATTAAACATTCATCATTTTGTAAAGCGCTTATTCCTGCTTTTTATTGTTCAGACCTACTTTTAGCTCTTGATTCGCATTTTTACTTTACTGGTTCTTTGACGATCCGAAGGCGCAGGATTTACTTGGTGAGCCTTCGGGGAGCCAAAGAACGACTTTTATAAAATATTATTTACAGCATCCATTTTATCCAATGAATCAATCTTTTCCGAAAATTTCTATCATTACAATTTGTTACAATGCTGCCCAGACGATTGAAAAAACGATCAAAAGTGTTGTGGCACAAGACTATCCAAATATAGAATACCTAATTATAGATGGTCAATCGAAAGACAATACCTTAGAAATTGTAGCAAAATACGAAGCGAAAATTGCTTTGGTCCTCAGTGAACCCGATAAAGGGATTTACGATGCGATGAACAAAGGAATGCAGCAAGCTACGGGAGATTATATTTGGTATATGCATGCGGACGATCAAATTTATGCGCCAGATACGTTAAGCATTATCATGAAAAATCATCAATACGAAGATTTTATTTACGGTAAAGCATTATTAATAGACGAACAGGGAAACGAACGTAGCTTAGAAGCTAGAAAACCACATCCTAGCGACCAGACTTTATCTTGGAAGACCATGAAACAAGGCATGGCAATAAGCCATCAATCTATGCTCGTCAAACGCAGTCTTGCACCGCTTTATGATTTAGATTATCGCTATGTAGCCGATTTTGATTGGTTAATACGCGTGCTAAAAAAGGCTCAAACGGTTCGAGACACAGGAACTTATTGGTGTCGTTTTGCAGAAGGCGGTATTTCTACCCAGCATCGTAATGTTTCTTTAAAAGAGCGTTTTATGATTCTTCGAAAACATTTTGGTTTGGTTTCAACCATTTGGCAACATGTCTTAATTACCTTGAAGGCTTTGAAACGAGGTTCTATGCGATAATTTTTGAGTGCTTGAACGTTCACAGTGTATCTATTTTCGAACATTCGGATAGTTGTTCTCAAACCACTCTACCGTCTTTTTTAAGCCTTCATAAAGTGGTGTATATTGGAAGTCAGGGAGGTATTTTTTTAATTTAGAATTATCGCTAGGTTTTCGGAATTGTCCATCAGGTTTGTCGCTCAACCAAATCAGTTTGCCTTTGAATCTTAAAAGCTCCGCGACCATTTCTACGAGCGTCTTAATACTCGTCTCTTCCGAGGTCGAGAAAATAATAGGTTCAGCTTCTTCATAATGGTCCAAAGCCCATTCAGATAATTGGGCCACATCTTCGGAATAAATAAACTCTCTCAAAGGAGTCCCCGAACCCCAAACTTCTAAATCTTTCCCTTGTTCTCTAGCTAAAAAACAGCGATGAATTAAGGAGGGGACAACGTGTCCATTTTTTAAATCAAATAAGTCCTTTGGTCCATAGATATTTGTCGGAATCACCGAAACATAATTCAACCCATATTGCTCTCTATAAGCACGAATTTGAATATCTGTCATGCGTTTGGCATAGGCATAAGCGTCATTAGAGCTATGTGGAGGGCCTTGGTGGATTTTTTCCTCAGACAAAGGATATTCTATTGAATCTGGAAAAACACAAGTGGATAAAAAAGCCACCAATCGTTCTACGCCATGTAGGCGAGCCGCTTCTATAATATGGGTATTCATAAGAATATTTTCTCTAAAAAAATCTCCTTTATAGTTCATATTTCCCCAAACACCACCAACTTTGGCGGCACAGTGAATTACTTCCTTGGGTTTGTGTGTTTCAAAAAAAGTATTTACAGCGTTCCAATCCGTTAGATTACAATCTTTACGACCAATTTTAAGATCTGCATTGATTGCAGAACCAACCATCCCTGTACCACCTGTTACTAACCTATTTGCCATAATTTTATTATAGTTTTTTGTTCTTTGACAAAAAAATGCGGTCATAATAAAAGCCTCCCTTCAAGTAAATTGGACATTTACAGTAAGTTTTGAAATAGACTATTTTTAGAGCGATCTCAAAAATAGCGATGAGCGAACTTGAATTAGAAACTACACACAATTTTTCAAAAAACTTAATTTTTTTTATTCTGAAACTGAATCAATACGGGCTGATTTTTTTTATTAAAAACCTAAAACCTCGGAGAAGCAGCGAAGCTAACATAAGCGTAGCGCTCATGAACCGAACGGAGTGAGCTCACGAGCAAAGCGAGCTAACAAACGTAGTGAACTAATCCCACGACCACGAACAATAAGCGAAACGCTCCTGACCAAAGGGAATAAGCAGCAGCGCAGCTAAGTACTGTAGCGTATAATAAAGCAAAAATAAAATAAAAAGTGAAGATGACTTATTAAAGTTCTTTTTTTCCTTTTTTAAATAAAAAAAAAGTTATCTCATTTGAGATAACTTTTAGTCGTTGAGCCTTTCAAGATTGGGATAATTAGAAAGGCTTTTTACTTTAAGAGCATGTTAGGATTTACTTACTTCATAGGGGATAGTTGTTTTGTTTTGTAAGTTGAATCTTAATGCGTTTTTTATTTCAAGTGTTACCAGTAAAACAGGATTAAAAGTTGTTTTTTGTTCTTTTTTAGAATGCAGGATAAATGAAATGTATTTAGTGCTTATATACAGTTTCTTACAAAGTAGCTATTCAAAGAATAAGATAAAATTTTATGTTAAAATGTGATGAAATTTATACATTAGGAGGACAATTTTTTATTATCATCCTCCAAAGTAACATAGCCCCAATCAATTCCTTTTTCAATTTTTCGCAATTGAGCCATAGTAATATTGAAATTTTTTGCCAAAATTTGTTTTTTTGTCTTACCTTCTTTTAGCCTTTTTTTTAACAATAAAACCCTTGTTGGATTCATTTTATTTAAAGGAGAAGGTTTTCGATTCTTAGGGTCGTATACACCATTTTTAATTTGAAAATCCGTCATTTCCCGTTGCGTCATCCATTGCAAATTTTCATAATGGTTGTTCAAATTATCTTGATCTATGTGTACTACAAATTTTTGAGCAGGATTCTCTTTGGGGCAAAACTGTTCTGCAACAAGTTTGTGGATATAGCAACCTTGTGTGGAATCACCTTCTAGGCGTAAATTCAAAAGCATAAAGCCCTGAACCGTTTTAGAACCTTTTAGCAATTGTTCTTTTTTAGTAACCTTATCTATACTTTTAACCCGCCCATAATCTGAGAAGTAGTAAAATTTCTGTTTAGTGGGAGCTCTAGTTGTTACTTTTTCCCAACGTTCATTCCAAAAACTTTTGGTGATATTAGATTCCATGTGCCTGATAATTTGAGTGTTTTAAGCTGGTGTACAAGAAAAGCTTTAAATTTTATCTCTTGGTTAGTGAGAAAAATCAATATTCTACGTACTCTTTTTGTACTCTTGTAGTTATGTTAATAATGAAATTATACGCATACTATATTAATTGGGGGGAGGAGACACATTCAGGTTATACTATAATCAACAACAAGTAAAATTAATTAATGTTGACTGTGAAAAATTATTTGTGAAAAAAAACAAGCACGATAATTACTAATTATCGTGCTTGTTTTTTAAAAAAGGGAGCTGCTCTACGGCAGTTCTAAAACGGAACATCATCAATTCCGTTATCATTTTCATTGGCTTTGTTTATTTTAGATGAAAAGGTTTCGCCACTCAATTCA
>CACVAQ010000361.1:8769-18999 GCA_902727865.1 uncultured Aureispira sp.
TTATCGTGCTTGTTTTTTAAAAAAGGGAGCTGCTCTACGGCAGTTCTAAAACGGAACATCATCAATTCCGTTATCATTTTCATTGGCTTTGTTTATTTTAGATGAAAAGGTTTCGCCACTCAATTCATTATTAGCTTGGTCAAAGAAGGTAGAATCATCCAAGCCAGTAAAGGCATCATCCTCTAAATTAGAGAACTTCGCAAATTGACCATCCCATTTTAATTTGACAGAATCCAAGGCTCCGTTACGATGCTTGGCAACAATAATTTCACCAATACCCTTTAAAGAATTTCCTTCTTCATCTTCTAATATTTGATAATATTCAGGGCGATAAATAAAGGATACAATATCTGCATCCTGCTCGATCGCTCCAGATTCCCGTAAATCCGACAACTGCGGACGTTTAGAACCACCCCTAGTTTCTACCGCACGAGACAACTGCGACAAGGCAATAACAGGAACACTCAATTCTTTCGCTAATCCTTTGAGACCACGAGAAATCATAGAAATTTCCTGCTCACGATTCCCCTTGTTATCGCCACCACCCGTCATCAATTGCAAGTAATCCACCACCACCATTTGGATATCGTGTTGCATTTTTAGACGACGACACTTGGCTCGCAATTCAAAAATACTGATACCTGGCGTATCATCAATAAACAAAGGAACGTTACTCAATTTGTCCACTTGAGCATGGAGCTGCTGCCATTCGTAATCTTCTAATTGTCCCTTACGCAGTTTCTCCGAAGGAATTTCCGTTTCCATAGAAATCAAACGATTGACCAATTGTAAGGAAGACATCTCCAAAGAGAAAAAAGCAACGCCTTTATTAAATTCAATGGCTGCATTTCTAGCTACCGCCATCGTAAAGGCAGTTTTTCCCATTCCTGGACGAGCCGCAATAATAATCAAATCCGAAGGCTGCCAACCAGAGGTTAATTGATCTAGACCAACAAAACCAGTCGGTACACCAGTCAATCCTTCTTCCTTGCCGCTCATTTCTTCCAACTGCTTCACTGCCATGTTAATCAAGGTACTCATACCTAAAGAACCACGACTAAGGTTTTGCTCCGTAATATTGAACAGGTTTTGTTCTGCACTATCCAACAAATCAAACACATCTACCGTATCTTCATAAGCAGCTCGAATGGTTTCTGTAGAACTTCGAATCAATTCTCGTTGAATAAATTTTTGCGCAATGATACGAGCATGAAACTCAATATTAGCAGAAGAAGCAACACGGTTTGTCAATTCGACCAATTGATAAGGACCACCGACCACTTCGAGTTTACCCAATTTTTTTAGCTCTTCTGTTACGGTTAGTAAATCAATAGGATGACTTTTTTCGAAAAGGTCACAGATGGCTTTATAAATATGTTGATGTGCTTCTTTGTAGAAAGACGCAGGACGTAGAATATCAATGATGAGTGCTACGGCATCTTTATCCAACATTAATGCTCCCAATACCGCTTCTTCTAAATTGGTCGCTTGAGGTTGTACTTTTCCATGTTCAGAAAAGGCGGGCTTCTTTTTAGTAAACTTTTTAGTGAAATTTTTATTCTCGTCCATTGTATTGTTGTGGTCTAATACTTTTGTTTGATTTAGAGAATAAATAGACCAATGATTCGATCAATAGGATTCTCTATAAGCAGCTTACAAAAATACGCTTTATTTTTAGCAAGGACAAAAAAGTACTTATATAGATTCTATCTTTTTTTTGACAGATTCTACGTATCTTTTTGATAATGAGTAGTTAAGGTCTTAATTTTTGGCTTTTTCTTTTTAGGAGGGCCTAGATCTATAATTATCAGTGAATTGCCTTTTAAGCAGCCATGAAAGCGGGTGCTTTTGGAAGCTATAAAATTATAGCTTCGCTTTTTTATTAGGATTATCCTTCAAAAAACTCCCCCAATCATTGTATTTTTTCTGCCCTAAAGCCAGTCCTTGCGTTTGAATATGATGACAAAACGCAACGCCCAAAGCATCGGTTGCATCTAATAAATTAGCTTTAATTTCTCCATCAACAATGTGAGGGAGCATTCGTGCGACTTGTTCCTTCGAGGCATTTCCATTTCCTGTAACGGCTTTTTTGATGCTTCTAGGAGAATATTCTTCTATTGGAATTCCTTTTTCGGCAACCGCAACCATGGCAACACCTTGCGCTCGCCCAAGTTTGAGCATAGATTGTACATTTTTACCATAAAATGGCGCTTCAATGCTCGCATCTGTCGGTTGATAAAGTTGGATAAGTTTTTGAAGTTCTGTAAAGATGTGGGCTAGCTTTTGACCATGATTATCATATTGACTCATGTTAAGAACACCCATTGTAATAATACGGGGCTTTTTTTTGCCAATAACTTGTATAAAGGCATAGCCTAAGACATTACTACCTGGATCGACACCCAATATAATTTTTGGTTTTATACTCATGTTTTTGCTTTGTTCAAAATTTAGGCAGCGAAAGAAATCCTTTGATAAACAGTAAAGGTAGAAAAAGAGCCTTTCAAAAATGTGGTGTTTATTTGAGGTTAGGTATTTAAATTCTTGTAAATTTGCAGCATGCTTACAAACACGACACATTCACTACCTATTAAAGGTAAGGGCTTTTCCTTAAAGTCGCTAGTGCAACACAAAATTTTTGTGTTGCTCCTAAAACTAATTTTGATAATTGTTTTAGGTGTTATTCTATACCACCAAATTTTTGGGCGAGAAGACTTAACGATCCAAAAGTTAGGAATAGAGTTTTTACACCACTTGTCTTGGCAAAAAGCACCCTTATTATTAGTAGTATTGATACTAATGCCCTTAAACTGGTTTTTTGAAACTCAAAAGTGGTTGGCATTGATGCGGAAGATCGAATCTATAAGTTTCTATCAAGCGCTGAAAGTTGTTTTAGTTGGACTAAGTTTGTCTTTGTTTACGCCCAATAGAGTAGGAGAGTACGGAGGTCGTGTGATGATGGTTTCCAAAGGAAATCGCCTTCATGCTGTTTGGGCAACCATGGTCGGTATTTCAAGCCAGTGGATTGTACTAGTAGTAGGAGGCTGGTGGGCATTGATGGGCGCATTTTATTTAGATTTTATGCCTATTAATATGACTTTATTAGGCAGCCTTATTTTGCTAGGCGGTATTGCTTCGGTTTTTTTATTAATTATTTATTTTAATCTAAAGCAAGTCGTTCGCTATGGGGCAAGGTTTAAATGGACCCAAAAATGGGCTAAAAAAATGAGTGCTTCCCCCTTTGATTATTATACAAATAGAGAATTAATACAAGCCTTAATCTACTCTGGAACGCGCTATTTAATTTATTCTTTTCAATATTTATGCTTGCTTTACTTCTTTGGCTTTCAAGCAGCTGTTTTTGCAACCTTTTTAGGCATTCTAATCGTTTATTTATTACAAACAGGAATCCCTTTGCCTCCCTCAACAGGCTTATTGGCAAGAGGAAACATTGCTTTACTGATTTTTGGCTACTTGTCTATAATAGAAGGAACGGCTATGGCTGTTTTGTCCGCAACATTTAGCCTTTGGATGCTGAATGTTGTGTTGCCGTCTATTTTAGGCGCTTTTTTTGTTGCTCGATTGGGCTGGAACGAAAAAGAGCAGGAACGCAAATAACAAGATGCCACACACTTCAAAAGGGGATGGCATCTTGCTTTACAACAGTGAACTTTAGATTAAACAAATAGTGGTGTGAATTTAAAATCACCGCCATCAAACAAACCTTTGTCACTCAATTTAAGCCTTGGTATGACCAACAAAGCCATAAAAGACAAGGTCATAAAAGGGGCTCTCAAACGACAACCTAAGGTCTCTTTAGAAAAGAGATCAATCGTAGAATAAGAATTTGCAACAATATCTCCTGCATCTGTTGACATAATTCCTGCAACAGGCAAGGGCAACACCTGTTCTTTATTGGAGCCAATGGCCGAAATACCGCCTTTGTTCTCAATAATTAAATTAACAGCTTTACAGATTGCCGCATCATCAGTACCTACCGCAATAATATTATGAGAATCATGCCCTACACAAGAAGCCAAAGCGCCTTCTTTTAGAGCAAAGCCATTGATAAATGCAATCGCAGGAGGGGTATTGGAATAACGATTAACCACCACCATTTTTAAGACATCATTGGTTGTATTAGAAACCGTATTGCCTTGTTCGACGGTTGCTGGAGCTTCAAAGCTTTCTGTAATCAGGGCACCATCAACCGCTTTAATGACATGTAAGGTCTTTGTTTCAGGTGTTAAAGCAAAATCTTCTACTTGTTTGAAGTCCGTATCAAAATTGTTAATTGCAATTTCCTCGACTCTTTCGATCAATGAGACGCCATCTTTAGCAACCAATTGACCATTAATATAAGTAGCTGTCACGTCAAAATTTTCAAGATCTTTGACAATAGCAAAGTCAGCAGAATCGCCTACTTGCAACAAGCCAATATCTAAATTATAATGTTCTACAGGGTTCACACAAGCAACTTGCAAGACATCAAATAATGGGACACCCTTAGCAATAGCTCTTGCCGCTAGTTGGTTGATATGTCCTAGCATAAGGTCATCAGGATGCTTGTCATCAGAACAAAACATGACATTAGCCGTATGTTCAGGAAGAATAGAAATTAAGGTATCAAAATTCTTTGCAGCGGACCCTTCTCGAATGATTACTTTCATGCCTAAGCTGAGTTTTTCTAAGGCTTCATCCAATTGAAAACATTCGTGGTCGGTACTAATCCCCGCTTGAATATATTTTTGAATTTGCTCCCCACGCACTCCAGGAGCATGCCCGTCAATTGGTTTATTGGCAGCTTTAGCGGCTGCTAATTTTGCTAGCACCATTGGGTCGTCAAAAATGACGCCTGGATAGTTCATCATTTCTGCCATATATTTAATGTCTTTGTTAGACATCAATTCTTTGATTCCTTCCACATCAATTTCTGCTCCTGCTGTCTCAAAACTTGTTGCAGGAACACAAGAAGGCGCGCCAAAATTAAATTTGAACGGAACTTTTTTACCGTTGTTAATCATGTAATAAACTCCTTCAAGTCCCATTACATTCGCAATTTCATGAGGATCAGACACCGTACCCACAGAACCATGAAGGACTGCTATGCGAGCAAATTCAGAAGGAATAAGCATCGAGCTTTCAATATGAACATGTGCATCAACAAAGCCAGGAATAGCATAACCATCTACCGATTCTTCAATAGGAGTGATGCTAACGATTTTATCTCCAACAATTTCGATTTGAGCGGCAAAAATCGTTCGTTTTTTTATATCAACGTAATTCGTTTTAATTGTCATCATTAAATATTAGGTGAATTTATGGTCGTGCAAAAACTCAATTTAATCAAAAAAAGTTATTTTAAATAGTTACCAACGCAAAAAAGGTTGTATTCATTGAATACAACCTTTTTTAATATGGACTATAATTTATTTAGTCTTTTATTTAAGCAATTTGGCTAATGCTTTTTAGGTTTTCAGTTAAGCCATCAATAGCTGAAATTTCACCTTGGTAATCTTTCAACAATTGAGCAGCTTTGCTACTAATGCCACTAGCTAATGAGTCTAAATTACTATTAGACTTTTCACTACTTGGTTTTGCTTTTCCTTTTGCTTTTATTTTGTCAATAAGCGGCTTCAAGGTTGCTTTAATTGTTTGCGCTGCTTCCGTGATTTTTGTTGCCGTTTGTACTTGTGCTGTGTTGTCAGAGCTAGAAATGAAATTTTCCAACTTAGGCATTAAATTTTCCAATAGATTCCAAGTGTCAAGCATCGTTTTTGCTTTTAATTTAGCATCAACTTTACCAACTTCCTTGTACATTTGTTTTGCATTTTGGAAGTCTTTTCTCAAGCCTTTTATAGTACTGTCGTCCGCAGAAGCATCCGTAGCAGCATCTGCTGTTTGATCTGCTTGATCTGCATCTTCTGATATTCCTGTTACTTTTAGTCCCATTAGGATTGTTTGTGTAAACAGTTCTTCAGCACCAAGTTGGATTTCCTCTGCAGTTAAACCCCCTTTTAGGATATTTAGCGTCACTAGTGACTTTCCGTCTTCTCCTTTTCCGTAGCTAGCATTTACCAAGGCTGTACGCTTTATTAAGTGAATACTTTTGTCTGCTTTGATCGCTTCAAAAGCACTTTTAGCAAGGTTTAATTTTTTGAAAGAAAGGTAGATCGCTCCTTTTTTTCTTGCCTTGATATCATATTTCATTAAAACTAATCCTGCTTTTCCAGCTTTGATCATAGCAGGTTTACAAAATTCTTTTTTGTATTCACTAAGTTTTAATCCTTTTAAATGTTCAAAATCAAATAGGTCATTTGCCATTGGTTTTATGTTTTTTTAGTGTTAATTTTAATGTTGTAATTGGAGTAATTAGATAGAATAAGCCATCCAGTATTATGAAAGTGTTTTAAGGTTGACTCGCTTCAAAATAGTTTTTATTTCACTGCGACTTGCCTTCATTTTTTCAACTACTTCTAAAAGCGATTTTTTTAAGGCAGCATTACTCGCTACTTTATCTTTTTGCGAATGAATTCTAGATTCTAATTCTTTCCATTGGGGTAAACCAGATTCTAAGGTTTTCTTTTGTGAAGAAAACTGCTCTCTAGTCTTTGCATCTGTTAAGGGCAGTTGTGCCAAAAATAAATGTCCTGCTTTTCTCAAAGCTTTAACAAAGGCCGCATCATTCTCCGTTGTTTCTCGTTTTTTGTAGCGAGGCATTACATCTTTAACTAATTTTTTAATTCCTCGTTTTAGCTCTTTTGCTTTTGAAATAACATCTTCTTTAGAAACCTTAGGCGTTTCTCCTGCTCCTGCTGTTCCTGTCTCTGTTGTTCCTGTTCCCGTTGTTCCTGGTTCAGAAGCACCCGCAGCACTTTCTACTTTAGATTCATCTTGTGCATCAACAACAAGGGGAGACATTAACCAACGAACTTCCTTAATTTGTTTCCATGAAGAGCGTTGTATCTTTCTTAAAGTAGTTAAAACCGTCTTCTTTTTTCCTTTAGATAAGGTAATGTTTGGATAAAGACAAAGTATGTTTTTACCATCTTCATTCAAAACAAAACAAGAACCGATTGAAACTTTACTTTTATCAAAGCCGTCCTCGCCCTTAGCAGCACCTTTGAAAACTTTTTTGTGCCCAGCAGTAGGCATACCCGCAATAAACAAATGTTTGTCTAAAGCATAATCTTCACAAAAAAAGTAGTCAGTTGTCTGCTCTACACTTGTTTTTTCGATCAATAGTTGTTGTAAGGTCTTATAATACATGCCTAAAATCTTAGTATCAAGATTTCTGCTTTTGATTTGATCGGGCTTAAATACCTTTTTGATTTGAAATGTCACTGTTCTTAATTAGTATGAGTGATGCTGAATTTTTTTCTATTGCAAGAGTTGCGCTACTAGTAAACCTACCTAAGGTTAACATTAATAATGCGAGTAAATTTAAGAAAAAAAAACTGAAAAAACAAACCCTTTTTCCTTTTATCCTTGAATAATAGCTAAAAGATGTAAAATAAAAGATAAAAATAGCATTTCATATTAGATAAGTATAAATACTTTATTTTAATAGAAAAAATATTTTTAGACCAATAGGGTTAAATTATAACTGGTTCTTAGTACTTTTGTGCCTGATTGACTCGATGTTCAACAAAAGTAGATGCTTTGTTGTCTTATTATTATAAACCGACTCTTTTGAGTTCGTAGAGTGAATTACTTTTAATAAAAAAACGAGAAGAAATATAGCTTTATGGCAAAAATTCCAATAGACTTAACAAAAGGAGCATTAAAAGAAGTAGAAGTACCAAAAGAGAACGTTATTATTGGTATTGACTTGGGAACGACCAATAGCCTAGTCGCTTATATGCTAGATGGTAAACCTGTTGTTGTGACAGACCATGTTGGTAAAAATGCCTTGGTTCCATCTATTATACATTTTGAAAATGCCGATTCTGTTGTTGTAGGACAAGATGCGCTTGAAAAATTAATAACAGATCCAGAAAATACGATTTTTTCGATCAAGCGATTGATGGGGAAATCCTACCAAGATGTAGAAGATTACAAACGCTTTTTCTCTTATCAAATCATTGATAATGAAGTAGAAGATAGTTTGGTTAAAATTCGGATCAAAGATAAATTCTATACGCCAATTGAGTTGTCTGCTAAAATTTTGGCGCAACTAAAACGACGCATTGAAAAAACCTTAGGTGCAGCAGTCAATCGTGCCGTAATTACTGTTCCTGCTTACTTTAATGATGCTCAACGGCAAGCAACTAGAGATGCTGGTAAATTAGCTGGCTTGGATGTTTTGCGTATCGTGAACGAACCGACTGCGGCTAGTTTGGCTTATGGAATTGGGTTGGATGCAGATGATATTAAGACGGTTGCGGTTTACGATTTAGGGGGCGGAACGTTTGATATTTCTATCCTGAAAATTGAGCATGGCATTTTTGAAGTACTATCTACAAATGGAGATACTTTTTTGGGAGGAGATGATTTTGATCGAGCGATTCAGCAACATTGGATGACGGAGCATGATTTTGATACCGATAATAATGCGGCCTTAACACAAGCGCTTCGTCTAGCAGCAGAAGCTGCAAAAAAATCTTTTAGCCATCAGGCTGCTTTTGAAACCAGTATCAACGGGATTACGTGTAAGATGACAAAGGAGCAATTTGAAAGCTTAGTACAACCCTTGGTTCAACGGACCTTGTCTGCTTGTAAGAATGCTTTAAAAGATGCGGAATTGAGCATTAAGGACATTGATGAAGTGATTATGGTTGGTGGCTCTACCCGTATGGATTTGATACAGGGAACAATTGGGGCATTCTTTGATAAAGAATTGAACAATACCTTAAATCCTGACGAGGTGGTTGCAATGGGGGCTGCGATACAAGCCGATATATTGGCAGGAAACAACAAAGACATCTTATTAATAGATGTGACCCCATTATCACTAGGAATCGAAACGGTCGGTGGTTTGATGGATACCATTATTTCAAGAAATACCAAAGTGCCCATCAAAGCTGGACGCCAATACACGACTTCTATAGATGGACAAAAGAATTTAAAAGTAGCGGTGTATCAAGGCGAGCGAGACTTGGTGGCTGATAACAGAAAATTGGGCGAATTTGTCTTGCGGGGTATTCCTTCTATGGCAGCAGGCATTCCGAAAATTGAAATTCACTTCTTGTTAAATGCCGATGGGATTCTAAAAGTTCGAGCCAAAGAATTGCGTTCGGGCGTTGAACAAACCGTAGAAATGCGTTCTCCTTATGGTATTTCTGAAGAAGAAATGGGACGCATGTTGTTGGAGTCTATCCAAAATGCAAAAGGAGATATGGCGGTTCGTGCCTTGATTGAGGCGCGTACAGAAGCTCAAAATGTTGTTTTGGCATCGCATAAGTTTATCAAACAGAATGCGACTATTTTAACAAAAGACGAGGCAGAAAAAACGATTGAATTGGTTACTGCTTTGGAGCTGGCTTCAAAAGGAGAGGATAAAGATTTGATTCACCAACGTATGGAGGAATTAAACGACTATAGTACGCCTTTGGCGCACCGAGCTTTGGATGCTAATATTGTAGCTGCAATGAAAGGCAAAAAAGTGTAAAATAAAAAAAGTACATAAAATATAGAAAAGGAAGGAACTGCTTGCAGTTCCTTTTTGTTTTATTAGACCTATTACTAGGTTCATGAGCGCTACGCTTTAGTTCGCTTAGTTCGGAGGCTATGAGAAATATAAAAAAAGTATCTTAGGAACGTTCAATAAATAAAATGAACGTTTTGCGTCATCTTTTTGGTCTGAAAATTTCAAAAAAATCGAACGTGTAACCCGTGCCAGACCTTTGCGCCTAGCGCAAGCTTGCTCGTTCGTTACACTCATACTACTCATTTTTTTAAACTTTCATCCTCAAAAATATTTAACAAGACTTGTTCACTTTATTTATTTCTCATTCCTTACATTCGTTTGATTATCCGTGTTTAGTGTGTTGGCTGCTGGGCTGTGCCTTGGTGATAATTAAAGTAAAGCACTCATGCAATAAACTTTTTTATGGGATAGAAGTCTATTTCGAAAAGTAATGCACTTATGGAATGTAGAAGCATCAGGGGGCTTTGTAGAGGCTGCGGCTAAGAAGATAGATCAGTTTGATGAAATTTATATTGGACATAGCCCAACCACCAAATATGGGTTTTCTACTCCTCAAATAATGGGGAATGTGATTAATATAG
>CACVAQ010000362.1 GCA_902727865.1 uncultured Aureispira sp.
ACTCATGATCATATTTTATTAAAAAAAGGAAAGAAAGATGATTACGAAAAATATTTAGATGAGCTACAAGAGCAACCTAAAATTGATAAAGAACTCTTACAAAAAAAAGACTTTGATGACAAGAGTAAATATTAGTATAATTTTATTATTAATTTTAGGATTTACTTGTAAGAAAGAGTCTGCTAAAACATTTTTTTTTATTTATGAAGAGAATAGGTTTGGGAATAAAAGGTATTTCAAAATCGAAAAACAAATAGATATCAATGGTCATGAAACTAGGTTATACCATGACCATCTAGATCGTAATTTTATAAGTTCAGAAACTCCAAGGAAGGTTTTGTTCAAAAAAAACAAAAACACGCTTAGTTATTTATTCTATCAATTTCCTATCAATAGAAACAAAATAGATGCTTGTCATACTTATAAGCATTACATTCAAGAAAATAGCCCGCCATTTGTTTATAAAATATGCCTAATTAGAAACATACAAGATACGGTCATAAATAATAGGACTATTAGAAATGCTAGTTTATATAAATTAACTTCTTTGGATAATAGGGTACATAACACAAATTTAAATCTTATTTTTGATTGGAATCTGGAAATACTCATTGAAGAACAATCAATTGAATCTAATATTAAATTGATGAAAATTGATTCTACGGCACCTAACAATAGATATAGAACAAAATAGCCCTTGCCTTTCATTAGAAAAATTATTAAAAAAATAAGTACTCAAAGTAGATTACTTTGCTCATAAATTTGTATCTATAATAGGATATAAATAACGATTTATGAAGGTACTCAAACGCTTGTTGTGTTGCTTGTTTTGGATTACTTTTGTGATAACAGCAAAAGCTCAAGGAAGGGATACCAGTATCTATTACCAGTTTATTGAACGTAGTTTGGAAGAGTCGAATGCTTTGGCACAAGTTATTATAAAAAACAACAAAGGGCAAGTACTTGTTGTAAGCGAAAGTTTGACTTTTGATATAGAAGAAGGTACCCAAATTCGAGCCCAAAACACTAAAACGACGCTCTATTTGCATCAGGCGGATGGGCAAGTAGACTCCATTGGACATGCTGCGGTCAATTTTACGTATCATATCGCTAGAAGAACCCTTTTATTAGAAATCCCTCCCGAAGGCAAGCAGCCACGGTTTTATACCAATTCTTTGCATAAAGTAGCGATTCGTGCGCAGCAGATAGAATGGCAAATGGATCAAGAGCAACTTTATTTTGATAATAAACAGGCCGCTATTTGTTTTACTTCTGTGCAGTATTTTGATGCGGCTTTGGTCGAGGCTTACCAGAGTTTGGGCAATACAAATCCTTTGGTCAAAATGGGCTTGTATGTACAAAAAAAAGGCGATAAACAGGCTTGGTTTGATCTAAAGGAAATGACTTTGTTGCTAGACAAGCGCTTGGATCGAGTGGTGTTGATGGACTCGAAAGAAGTTGAAATTGCTCGAAAAAATCCCGCTTTTAAAATAATCAAACAGCGCCAAGATTTTGAGCAATTTAAAAAAGGGTATCCTACTATTTTTAAGTTTGCAGGAATGGACGTGGAAGATCTCCAAAGCTTCGTTGGAAATTCAGCCCTAGATGAAACAATAGCCCTACCGCTCTATCTACAAATGCGTCAAGATGGGTTCTTGAATTATAACAAAAATACCCAGCAAATCCAGTTGCAAGAAAAGCTATTTCATTCTATCGCTTCAATGAATCGGACGTCTGATTATGACTATGATCATTTACGTTTTTGGTCAAGGCCTGTGAAGGAGGCAAAAGTAGATTTAAGGGCTTGTCTAGATCTTCGAACGCAAGCTTTGAGCATTCCAAATGTTCAAGAGATGCTCTTAGGATATCGCCCAAAAGTGATTGCGAGCCCTTCCAATTTAGTGTACTTATTACCCAATCGTAGGCTTAGATTTAATGGCGGAATCCAGGTTGGAAATACTTTAGTTGAAGGGACTAATTTTCAGTTTGAATACGAGCGCTATCAAGTGTTATTACCACAAATAAATCGACTGCATTTAGCTATTTATAAACGAGTCCGCTTGAACAATGAATGGGATTGGAAGCAAACGAGTATTGGGCAGACAAGAGCCTTAAATGAGCAAGGCAAACCAACAGAAGCGGTAGAGTTTATTCAAAGCGTGATAGAAGGAGGGAAAGGTTATTTGAGCATAGATACCACTACGAATAAATCTGGAAAAAATGAAACGGGAGCGGCACACTCCTTTTTTGTTAATCAGTCATTTTCAAAGGTTTATTATGATAAACGTCTAGTAGAAGGAAGGGTTGCTTATCCTCGAAAAAGCTTTTATTACGAACTAAAACCCTTTCGGTTAAATACGATCCATAATTTGCGTATAGCACAAATTTCATTTAAAGGAAAATTTTACTCCTCCGAAATTTTACCAGTTTTAGAAAAAGATTTAGAGTTGCAATTTTATAATTTATCTTTAGGCTTAGATACTCTAATAAAAGAGGTCGATAAACTACCTATTTATTTGAGGGAGTCACCGCTGGGGAAAGGTGCTTTTTATGGCGAACTTAAATTATCGAATAGCGGTTTGTTTGGGAATGGTGTTTTGACTTATTTAGAAGCTTCATTGGGCTGTGACGTTTTTGATTTGTTACCAGAACAAGTAAACGCAAAGCAAGTGGACAGTTTTAGTTTGGAAGCCTCAGAGCTGTTTCCAAAAGTAAGAGCGAAACATATTAAAATGCTTTGGAAGCCTTATGAGAATCAGATGTACTTGAACTCTTTGTTTACAGAAGGTTTTCCGTTTCACTTTTATTATAAGGATCAAAAATGCAGGTTGGATGGCCAACTTATGCTCCGTCCTAGAGGCTTGTTGGGGCGAGGAACCTTGGATTGGAAGGATGCTTCTATGGTCTCCAATCCGAAAGGCGATTATCAAATAGGTAGCACTGCAATTCGATCTGCTTCTGTGGCTGTGTTATTAAGAATAAGAGGGCGTTATCAGTTTGGTTTTGAGCTGGAGAATGCTCGTCTAGAAATGGATTTTGAACAAGAAATAGCGCATTTCTCAAGCGAAAGTGCTAATTCTATCGCTATCTTTCCTTATAATATGTACCAAACGACCTTGAATCAATTTGATTGGGATTGGAAGCGAAATTTGCTTTTTATGAAATCTAAGAAGGGCGAGAAAGGGGTTTTTAGAAAAGAGGGCCGTCCATTGGGGGCTTTGTATTTTGAAGCATCGAAGGGCGTTTATGATTTGAATACAGGGCTGTTGCAATTGGAAAATTTGGCTCCTATAAAAATAGGAAATGCTTTTTTGTATTTAAAAGATTCTCTGCTCGAAATTGAAGCAGATGGCTATATTCAGCAATTGGAAGGGACATTGGTCTTAGAAGATACCTTGTTAAATCCAATCTGTACCTTGGGAACTGTGGCCTTAGTTTGGAACCCTAAGACAAGTTCTTTTGTCAGTAAAGGAACGTCTTTTGAACTAAAGCAGCGTGGAGAAAATAAGGGGCAATTGGTCAGAGGGAAAATAGAGGTGTTGCCAAGCCCCAAAGGGCTTCTGGTCAATTGTGGTTGGTTTTTTTCGAATGGAGATTGGTGTTTTTTTAAATGGAAGAATGGCGTTTTGTCTGCCATTTCAAATAGAGGCGCTGTTGATGGCGTTTTATTAGGAAAAATGAACGGATTTGAATCTTTTCGAACACGGTGGTTGTGATTTTTTAGCTATATTAAGCATTATTACAAGTCCTCTAATCCGCTGTAATAATCGGCCATACTTTTGTTAATACTTCGTGG
>CACVAQ010000363.1 GCA_902727865.1 uncultured Aureispira sp.
TTAGCTTTGCTGAATTACGTTTTTGTCAAACTTTAAAAACCCTCGTGTAGAGTAACCAATGAAACTATTATCACTAAACGTTGGACAGCCTAAGACTGTTTCGTGGAAAGGAAAAGAAGTAGAAACTAGTATTTTTAAATATCCTGTTGACGGTCAAAAAGCTGTTTCTTTGTTGAATATAGAAGGCGACAAACAAGCCGATCTTCGCTATCATGGAGGACGAGATAAGGCGATTTATTCTTATGACAAGGCAGATTATACCGCTTGGAAAAAGCAAATTGATCGAGAGGAATGGCCTTTTGGACTCTTTGGCGAAAACTTGACGACCGAAGGTTTGGATGAATCAGAAGTTCAAATTGGGGCTATTTATCAAATCGGAAGCGTTTTAATTCAAGCCACACAACCTCGAATCCCTTGTTTTAAACTCAACATTTGTTTTGAACGAGAAGATATGACCGCTTTATTTTATAATTTTAAACGCTATGGCATTTACTTCCGTGTTTTGGAAGCAGGCGTTTTGAAAGCTGGTGATGCGATTGAATTAGTAGAAAAAGGGGCTTATTCCATTTCTATCGCAGAAATAGTGGCCTGTTTTACCAGCAAAGGCAAGGACAAAAAAATGCTGCAACAAATTTTAGACATTCCAATATTACCCGACGGGCTTCGAAAAAAATTAGTGTCCTTTTTATAAACACTTTGGAGAATCATAGATTCTCCTTACCTTATAGCCCATTGGTTTTACAATCACAATATATTATGAGCAAAATAGAAGTTAGTCAACATATAAAAGAATTAAAATCTTCCTTAAAGTTAATGGGTTCCAACCTTTTGGTCGCTGCTAGAGAATTTAACGCCAGCAAAGAAACCAGAGAAATTTTAAAAGGTCAAATTGACAATATTAATGAGAACTTTCTTTTTGTCATTGTCGGAGAGGTCAATGCCGGCAAAAGTAGTTTTGTAAACGCCCTGTTGGGAAGCCCTGTTTGTGCGACTAGTCATGAAATTTGTACCCAAGATGTGCAAAAAATCATCTATGGAGAAAAGGAAACGCTCACACAAGATAGCCATCAACGCATTACGACACGCCAGTTTCCAGCAGAAATTCTAAAAGAAATTACCGTCGTAGATACGCCAGGAACGAATAGCCGAGAGCTAGATCATCAAGTCATCACGGAGCGGTTTATTCCTAAATGTAATTTGGTTTTGTTTGTCTTTCAATTGGATAATATTCACGTGCAATCTGCTTGGGACTTGTTCCAAAAAATAAAAGGTGAATGGTCTAAAAAAATCGTTTTCATCTTAACAAAAGCAGATCGTTACAGTGAAGAAGAACAAAAGAACTATAAAAATGTCTTGACAAAATATGCGGTCAACGAAAACATCGACCGCCCACAAATTTACGTCACTTCTTCTAAGTTACAAGATGAAGGAAAAACGGACGAAAGTGGCTTTGGTCCTATTCAAGACTATATTAATGGCGATGTTCTGAAAGATGCGGCCTTGAATAAAATTATTGAAGATGTAAAAATCATTAAGAAATTAATGGCAGACATCAACCAAGAATTTGACTTGCGCAAAACAAAATATGCCAAGGATTCTGAAGCAAGAGAGCGCATTGCGGGCATTATCAAAACAAAGGAATCGTTGACCTTGTCGAACATCCAAAACTTGACGACAAAGTCTTTGGCAGCCTATGACTCGAATACAGAAAAGACCTTGGAGGAGTTGAACAAAGGCATTGGTTTCTTTAGTTTCACCTACAAATCTATTCGCTCTGTATTCGGGGGCGTCAGTACACAGACTTGGTTAGAAAACGTGAACAAAGAGCATGTCGAACGTTTGAATAAGGATACTAATTTGATTTTAGATAGTGGCGTCGATAGTCTCAAAAGCGATATTACGTATATGGTGATTGGGGTCAAAGAAGAGTTGGATGCCTTGGAAGATGTTCGAATTCAATCGACCGAAATGTTTCACAAAATTGACGAAAAACGCAATGAAATTGTTCATTCTCTGAAACAGAATTTAACGGACTTTCTCGACAAATCTTCTGTTTTTAAAGGAGATAAAGTGGTCAAAAATAATGGCGTTGATTATACGGGGGTAAATGTAGCGGGGGGTGTTGCTGCGATTGGTGGCGCATTGACTTTTATTACACAAATTTCTATTTTAGATATTACGGGCGGTGTTGCGACAGGCTTAGGTTTGTTGGTTGCTGGTGGAATTGCCTTTAGCAAAAAAGGAAAATATATTGCCGATGTCAAAGAGGCTTTGGCTAAAAAACGTGCCTTGTTTGAAAATACGCTGAATAATAATTTGAGCAGTTATTTCAACCAAATCAAAACCAAAATCAACGATCAGTTTATAGATTTTGATTATCACCTAAAATCGGAAGACAATCAAATCAAGGAATACAACAAAGTTGACCATGAACTTAAAAATGAATTGCAAGATGTAGAGCGCAAAATTTTTAGCTAAAACAGGTCTAAAAGGGTTCTTTTATGAAATTTCGAGTAGCTCGACATACGACTGACTTACAATTAATTATTGATTTTTATACGCAATTATTAGAACTAGAAATATTAGGCAGCTTTGAAAATCATAGCGCTTATGACGGTGTCTTTTTGGGCAAAAAAGGCTTGGACTGGCATTTAGAATTTACGACCTCCTCAGAAGCACCAGTACACCATCCCGATGAGGATGATGTGCTGGTTTTTTATGCCCAAAACTCAAGCGAATTTAATCGCATAAAGGCTAATTTTGACCTTAACAAGCAGCTGCCTGTACTGGCTAAAAATCCGTATTGGAATCAACATGCTTTGACGTATTTGGATCCTGATGGCTTTCGTGTGGTTGTCGTTCCGCCTGCTTAATTTTTTTTGTTGGATAGAAAGGCTTGGGTGGAAGGAAGAAAATAGCCTCTAATACAGCAGTCAAAATAGTTGATAAAACGATCAACAAAACTTTAATTAAAAATCTAAATGACAAAATCACTAAGTTTAATTTTTCTTATAATGATTGCTTCCAGTTGTGTTTTTTCAAAGAAAAAATCAAGCAAGCTCTACATTAAGGCTCAAGAAAAAGCACCTTACAATGCTATAATTGTCCCAGGAGTCCCCTATGATGGCCTTGCATGGTCCTCCGCTATGAAAAACAGAGTCCTTTGGTCGTATTATCTATATGAAAACGGAATTGCCGAAAATGTCATCTATTCTGGCGGAGCCGTTTACACAAAATATTCTGAAGCCAAAGTAATGGCAGAATATGGAAAGGCTTTAGGTATACCAGCCTCCAATATTTTCTTAGATACACTTGCTGAACATAGCTCTGAAAATATTTACTACTCTTATTTGGTCGCAAAAAAAAATGGTCTAAAAAAAGTCGCTTTTGCTACAGATCCATTTCAGGCTAAGTCACTTAAAGGGATGGTTCATAAACTAGAATTACCAATAGATTTAATCCCACTAATTATAGATTCAATAGATAATGCTAATTATCCAGAGCCTACTATTAATGGCGAATTAGCGATTGAAAATAACTTTATTTCGATAAAAGAAAGGGAGTCTTTTTTTGTTAGATTAAAAGGGACTATGGGAAAACAAATCCTATTTTATGAAGAAGATTTGCCTAACGAACGTACAATAAAAAAATTCAGAAAACAGGGAAGGCTAATGATAGAGTAATTTGATCAAAAATTAACATTTTTTTCGCCTGTCTAGAAGCAATTTAGAACTAAAAACATAAACATCATGAAGTACCTTTTGCTTGTTTCTCTATTTTTAAATGTACTA
>CACVAQ010000364.1 GCA_902727865.1 uncultured Aureispira sp.
TACACTCATACTTCTCATCTTTAGCGAAATTTGAAACAAAAATCCAGCTTCAAATTTGTTCATCTTATTTATTGACCATTCCTAAAAGTAAATTTCAACGATTCATTATGAAATACAGTAGCTTATTTTTTTTGTTTTTTGTCCTAACCATTGCTTGTAGTTCGGACCCATCGCAAAGTGCCTTCCCTAAAAACATCCCTGTAGACAATCGACCAGAACATCAAGTGGACCAAGCCACTATTTTAGCCGCTCAGGTTAAAAAATCGGTTCAAACAGCACAAGAAATTGAAGACCAACGAAACGATGGAAGCCTTTCTAACTATGTTACCAGAGACGGAGTAGCGCCCTTTGTCGCAGAATCGACGACTTATTACAAAGAAGCAGGCAAGGTAACTCCTGTAAAAACAAGCATTATTTACCTAACAGGAGATGCTGCCAATGTATATTGGCTCGCAGATAAATTTGTCTTGCTAAGCAAAAATGATTATCAATACTTGTTTAAAAATAGTGTCTTAATTGCAAGCTTAAAAGAAGAAACGCCCGTTGAAATCGGGGAAACGGATCGAAAAGCGGCAACCAAAACACTAAATATTGCTCAACAAATTATTAGCGCTCCTATCCCAACAAACGAATGAAACTAACACTTGGCTACTCTCCTTGCCCAAACGATACGTTTATTTTTGATGCGATGATACATCATAGAATTGATACCGAAGGCTTGGAATTTGAGGTACAATTGGGCGATGTGGAACAACTCAATCAAAAGGCATTTTCCAACGAGCTTAACATCACCAAATTAAGTTACCACGCTTATGCTTACCTCCTTTCAAACTATGCCTTGTTGACCAGTGGTTCGGCATTAGGGAATAATTGTGGTCCTTTATTAATTGCCAAAACAGCGATTCCAAAAGAAGCCTTAAAAGCTAAAAAAATTGCCATTCCAGGTAAATATACAACCGCCAATTTTTTATTGAGCCTAGCCTATCCCGAAGCACAAGAAAAGCAAGAAGTACTCTTTTCAGCAATAGAACAGCAAGTGCTAGACGAGCAAGTAGACGCTGGCTTAATTATTCATGAAAATCGGTTTACTTATCAAGACAAAGGTCTGGTTAAATTAATTGACTTGGGCGAATGGTGGGAACAAACGACGCAACTCCCTATTCCTCTAGGAGGCATTGTGGTACAACGTAGCCTTCCGCTTGAAGTACAGCACAAGATCAATCGAGTCTTACGTCGAAGCGTTGAATTTGCCTTTAAAAACCCAGAAGCTTCTTTGCCTTATGTTCGGGCACATGCACAAGAAATGGATTTAGCCGTTATTCAACAGCATATTGGTTTATATGTCAATGATTTTTCAGTAGATTTAGGAAAAAAAGGAAAAGCAGCCATTCAATATTTATTTGATACCGCAGCACGAGTAGGTTTAATTGAAGAGCCGACCATAGATATTTTTGTAGCATAAAAAGCAAACTTATGAAAGACACCTATCTCACTATAGAAACGCCAAGTATTGGAGAATACAAGGAGAAGGGCAGTAAATTTATTGCGTACACCTTTCCTGTTTATTCTGAAGAGGAGGTTAAGGAATGTTTGGAGGTCGTCAAAAAAGAGCATTTCAAAGCTCGGCATTATTGTTACGCTTACCGAATTGGTTTGGATGGAAAACGCTTTAGAGCCAATGACGATGGGGAGCCTTCGGGAACCGCAGGTCGTCCAATTTTAGGGCAAATTGATAGCTTTGGTTTAGCCAATGTATTGTCTATCGTCGTGCGGTATTTTGGTGGAACTAAGTTAGGGACCTCTGGTCTAAAAAGAGCCTACAAAGAATCGACCAAAGATGCTTTTCAGCAAGCTCAAATTGTTGAAAAAATAATCGAAGATCAATTCCATGTTGTCTTTGATTATGTGGCCACTAGTGATGTTATGAATTTTATTAAGAACGAAGGCTTTAAGATTCTTAAGGCAAGTTATGAAAACAAGACGACCTTATTAATGACGATTCGGCAAAGCGACGTTAAGCGATTCAAGGAAACCCTAGAAAAGATTATTGGAGTAAAAGTTAATCAATTATAAGGAATGAAAATTAAATAAAGTGATAGAGTTGACGACGTTTATTTTATTTCTAATGAGGCGAAAAACGCAGGCACAGCACCGCTATGACGAGTATTTTTAACGAAAAAAGAGGAGAAATAAACAAGATAAGAATGTCATCTTATTTCTTGACCGTTCCTAAGTAAGTTTATTGTAGTAATAATTGCTCTTTAGCAATCTCTCCATTCACTAGGTTGTAATAAATCATATCCAGTCCGTCTTTGTTTTTTTCTATGCTTGTAATGCTTATTGTTTTAACCCTTCCTCGATCCATCCGCAAATCATTTCGAATATCTCCCATGCCAGCATGCTGATGAAAATCTAAGGCTGTCCTTCTAAGAGGATTAGAATGCGCTTTTAAGTAGTCCGAAAACCATCCTCGACGCAAGTCCTTAATTGCTGTAGGGTACATCGTTGAAGAAGACCTAATGTGTGGTTTCGAAGCATCTAATTCCTTTAAGTGTTTCTTCGATTTATCCCATCGAAACTCCCATAAGGAATGTTGTTCATAAACCATCATCGTAAAGGGTTCTAGTTCCTTGAAGTCATACGCTCTAACAAAATCTGCTAAGAAGGGATAGCTCAAAAAATCTAAAACCATCAGCCCCCGACTCTTGATCGAAGGCACATATTTATTTTGCTCAAAAGCACCATTTAACAAACTAACCACTCTCCCACTTGCAGCCATACCAATCCAAGTTCCGCCACTTTGTGGTTCTTTTGGATAAACCCAAGTAGTATTGGGCGCAATAAACAAACCTGTAGCACTTCTTAAAGGCGATTCGTCTCGACTCTGTGTCCAAATAAAAGTTTCTGCTGAGGTCGGAATATAAGTAAAAGTGCACATCTTAAATAGCTTTAGCCGCTTCTAACAAAATCTGGTTTTCAAACAACTCTTTTAGACGACCATCATGGGTTACAATTAACAAAGTGGCCTCAAAATTTTGACTTTGTTCTAATAATAATTTCACCACTTCTCGACAATTTTTATCGTCCAAACTAGAGGTCGGCTCATCTGCTAAAATCAATACAGGGTCGTTAATCAAGGCTCTAGCAATCGCAACACGCTGTTGTTCTCCTAAGCTCAAATTCTTAGGTTTAGACGTCATCTTATCCTCTAAATTAAGTTTTGTTAAGATGTTTTTAATTTTTTCTTTGTCCTGCTTCATTCCAGCCAAATATTGAGCGGTCAGCAAATTCTCTTCTACCGTCAAGGCTTTGATCAGATGCGACTGCTGAAAGATAATGCCAATATTCTGTCCTCTAAAATGATCTAAAGCTTCCCCACTTAAGCTAGAAATGTCTTCATTTTGAACGACAATTTTTCCGCTACTTGGCTTCCTCAGCCCCCCCAACAAATGCAACAAAGTAGTCTTTCCACAACCTGATTCTCCTAAAACCAACCAATGAGAACCTTGTTTACAGTGCATATCTGGAAATTGGAACTGCTGTTCAGCATTATACTGAAATTTTAAATTTTTAGTCCGTATCATTTATGTTCTACTTTTTTTGGAAAATACTTTATTGAATTCTAAAAGTACAAAAAAAAAGGAGATGCCTAAAAGACATCTCCCATTTTAATTTATTAAGATTAAGTATTCTAAGACTTCTAAGAAGTCTTACTCAACAATAATCTTTTCAGTAATTACCTTGTTGTCAATGACAAATCTTGCCAAATAAACACCAGAAGGAT
>CACVAQ010000365.1 GCA_902727865.1 uncultured Aureispira sp.
TTAAACTAGCCAACAATTGCCCCAATCAAATCCACGGCAACTTGATTCAAATTATCAATCGCCAAAGAAATCGTCCAATTATCCTTATTTCTAGGCTCTACATAATTCGATATGCTACGAATTTGCAAACAATCTATTTTATGTTGCAAACAAGCATAAAAAACAGCCGCACCTTCCATAGACTCTAAATCGGCAGGATACTTTTTGCTGATTTTGTCAATACTTTCTTGCGTCCCGTGTACCTTACTAACCGTAATGGAGGTTGCCTGCGGCAAGAATTTATTTTCAGTACTAGGCGCATACAATTTGCCATTGATATAAGGCATTTCGTTCCAATCCATCAACTGCATTTCAAACAAATCGGTAAAATCGCCATTGGCTTCTTCAATTCCTACATCAGCAAAGCGGTCGTTAACGACTTGAAACACTTGCCCAAGTTCCAAGTTCCGATTAAATGCGCCTGCAATCCCTAAGTTGACCACCAAATCAAAACTGTGTTGCGCCAAGATTGTTGCCAGAGCAAAGGTGGTATGAATAGGACCAACGCCTGTTACCAAAATATGAATGTCAATGTCTTTCGAAAAAAAACGTTTATTTTCTTTGTTCTTGAAATTTCTTTTTAAGTGAGCCAACAAAGGCATAATCTCAAATTCGGTGGCACTGACAAGAAGTAATTTCATTGTAAATTAAGGTTAGGAATTATCGTTCTTTGACAAATCGTAGACTCAGCAAAGCTAAATTGTGTGGTCATAGTTTAAACTATTTTTTAAATTAGACGGTATGAATCGTATGTTTTAAGTAGGAAGGCGTATATTTTCTTTTGATAATAAATGACTTACGACTTTCTACTTATATCCATATTCATAGCTGTTAAAAGATAGCCCATGTTTTAAACTCCACACGATTTGTAAAAGAACCAGAATTATAATTAGAACAGGTTTTATGTGAAGCGACATAAAAGTAGTATTTTTCCAAAACTTAAGTCTTTCAAATAAATAAAATTTATGGATAATACACTTAAAAATTTAAAAGAAGCCGTTGCCTTATCGCCTGACAATGCTATTTTGAGAAAAATGCTGGCGAAAGAACTGATGGCAGAAGAATATTGGTCGGAAGCAGAGGTAGAGTTAAAAACGATTTTACGTCTAACAGCACAAGATCAGGAAGCAAAATTGTGGTTGGCACAAAGCTATTGGGCTTTAGACAAAAAGTCGGTCGCAGCGGTCATTGCAGAAGAATTGGAAGACCAAGGCTGTGACGCCCCTGCCTTTACCTTCTTATTAGCACAATTAGCCTTAGAAAATAAAGACTTACCAAAAGCAAAAGAATATTACGAAATAGCAGTCAATGCAAACTTAGCCTTAAAAAATACGACTTTTGAAGCACAACTGAAAGAGACGATTCTGGAAAGTGGTGCGGCTTTGGGAAATGCAACAGAAAGCACCGAGGCGGACGAGCAATTTTTTGCCGATATAGAAAAGCCAGCGATCACGTTTGATCATGTAGGCGGCTTAGCGTCTGTCAAAAAAGAAATTGCCCTTAAAATCATTCACCCACTTAAAAATCCTCAAATCTATGAGGCTTATGGTAAAAAAATAGGCGGTGGGGTTTTGTTGTACGGACCTCCAGGTTGTGGAAAAACCTTGTTGGCTAGAGCCACCGCAGGAGAAATCAATGCTTCTTTTATTAATGTTGGGATCAGCGACATTTTGGATATGTGGGTGGGCAGTAGTGAGAAAAATTTACACGAAATATTCCAAAAGGCAAGAGCCAGTAAACCTTGTGTTTTGTTTTTTGATGAAGTAGATGCTTTGGGAGCGAGTCGTTCTACGATGCAAAACTCTTCGAGCCGTTTTATTGTCAATCAATTTTTGGACGAATTGGACGGCATTCGTTATTCAAACGATGGCTTGTTGATTTTGGCAGCGACCAATAGTCCTTGGTATTTGGATTCGGCTTTTCGTCGCCCTGGCCGTTTCGATCGAATTGTGTTTGTACAGCCACCAGATGCCCCTGCACGAGAAGCTATTTTTAACTTATATTTAGAAGCAATACCTAAAGAGGCGGGGATTAACATTACAAAATTAGTCAAACAGACTAAAGATTACTCTGGCGCAGATTTGAAAGCAGTGATTGATATTGCCATAGAGAGTAAATTGGAAGCATCCTTGATGGAAAATAAAGTCGTTCCAATCACGCAAAAGGATTTATTAAATGCCATCAAACGACACCAACCTTCTACAAAAGAGTGGTTGTCTACGGCAAAAAATCATGTGCTATACGCTAATCAAAGCGGTTTGTACGATGATGTTATGAAATATTTGAACCTAAAAAAATAAGATGGTAGATCAAGAACAGTTCTTAAATCGTGCACAATCCTTAATGGATGTAGAGCGATATGATATGGCGTTGAAAGAGCTAGAAAAAGCAATGGAACTCAATCCTGATAATGGACATGCTTGGTTGTTAACGCTCCTTTGTTATACCAAAATGGGGAAGACCGATAAGGCGATAGAGATTGCTCGACAGCTCTTGGGGACGTATCCCGAAGAGGCGTTGATTTATTTTTTGTTGGCGCTAAATTTAGTGGACAAAGAGGAATTAGAAGAAGCAGAAAAAATAGCGTTGGCAGGTTTGACTATTGCCCCTAATTATGTCAATCTATTCAGTGTACTTGGGCGGATTTATTTGCTCCGAAAAAAGTGGGAAAAGGCCTTAGGATATGCCGATCAAGGTCTGGCGATTGATCCGAGTGACGTTGATTGCTTGAACATTAGAGTCAAGGGATTAACGCAGTTGGGGCGCAAAGAGGAGCTAAAAGCCTCAATGCAAGATACCTTGTCGGCTGCGCCAAACAATCCGTATACCCACAACAATATTGGTTGGTCAAAATTGCAAGCAGGAGACCATGAAGGGGCCAAAAAGCATTTTGCCGAAGCCTTGCGGATTAATCCTAATATGGACGATGCTAGAGTCGGTTTGTTAGAATCTTTAAAAGCAAAAAACTTCTTCTATCGCATCTTTTTAAACTGGATGTTTTGGATGTCGAAAAAAACAGAAGGCTCGCAATGGGTTATTATCATAGGCTTGTATTTTGGTGCTCGATATTTGAATAAAATATCGACCGATTATCCTTTTTTAATTCCTGTAGTAGTGCTGTTGGCGATTGCTTTTTATATGACTTGGGTGATGACACCGTTGTTCAATTTATTTATTAAAATGGACAAAACGGCTCGACATGCCCTTACTCCAGAGGAGTCTAGCGGGGCAAACATTGTTGGGATAGGCGTTTTGGTCGGATTGACTGCGATTGTTACCTATGCAATCACAGGGCTTGATATCGCCTCTTTGGTTGCCATTTTTGCTTTGTCTATTGTGATTCCAAGTTATATGTATTTTGATTTTAAAAACACAACACACGAAATGCATGCTAAGGTTTCAGCGATTGCTTTTTGGGGCATTGGCTTATTTGCCCTAACGGGAACTTTACTCGGAATGCCTTGGGGAGGTAGTTTGTGGACGCTTTATTTTTTAGGTTTTTTTGGCTATCAATTTGCTGTGAATTTTTGGAATATGAAAAAGCGTCGTTTGGATTAAGACGGTACTTAAGTAGATGGACAAAAATAATTAACACTAAAATAGGGCATCTTTTGTCCGCTAAATTCCTTAAAAAGCCTTGCTTTAGCGAGCTAAAGCTTCATTTTTTAACTCTTTAGCGAAAAAAATATA
>CACVAQ010000366.1:0-2290 GCA_902727865.1 uncultured Aureispira sp.
ATAAAACCATGTTGTGACCCTTCGTAGTGATTATAAATCAAGACCCGTTGAGTGGGTTTTGTTGGGGCTTTTTTGATCACTTCTGGCGGCATTGTTTTACCTGAGAATAGATTGGCTGCCAACCAAACGGCAAAAGAAGAAACCGTGTAGTAATCTCCTACTAAGTTTTTATACACATAAACAGCTTGTGTAGGAAAAAGGCCTTCTTGCAATTCGGTATAA
The DNA here is from genome assembly GCA_902727865.1 of uncultured Aureispira sp. Lineage (GTDB taxonomy): Bacteria > Bacteroidota > Bacteroidia > Chitinophagales > Saprospiraceae > Aureispira. Next base: position 223 of record CACVAQ010000366.1, read on the forward strand.
TAATGGTCGGTCTGGTTATTTCCATTATACCCTAAAAACAAAGCATCTATATCATTAGGACTTAGATTATTACGTTCCAAAAATAATTTGGCTTTTTCTAAGACCTCGGCTGAAGTTGGATGTACAATTTGAGCGACATCTACAATTTGAGCAATGGCTGCTTCGGAAGGTTTGGCATCTACCACAAAAAGGGCTGCACCTTCACCAGATACCGAGCCTGGAGTATTAGAATCTAACAATTGAGTAGAATCTACGACCACTTCTTTGAACATTCCTCGCAACGAATCTACATTATAATTTGCCTGTGAGATTTCTTCCACGCCTCCTAACAACAAACGCTTCGCAGTGTTGTCCTCAAACAACAACAAAGCATCTAGTATCGCACTTTCAAAAGCAATTCCATTATTAACATGTGTGTTGTTGTATCCTGTAATTTTGCCCATCAGGGCTAAGGTTCCTGCAATAGAATTAGACGTAGACTGGATAAAATCCGTTGGTGTCAACGTTCCTTCGTTGTATTCGACAATTTGATTCAGGAAACTGATCGACTTTTTAATTGAACCATTCGCAGAGCCAATAATAATTCCATCCAAACTATCTTTGAATTGGTCGATCAATGGAATGCCTGTTCCAACGCCCATCCGAACCGACTTGCTCATTCTACGGAGCAAATTAAGTGGAACCATTTTTTTATACTTAGGCTCAACCGCCCAATATTGTGGCTCTGTGTGCACCTTTACGCCTTCTTCAAAAATGGCATTATTATACGTGTCTTGTGCTGAAATACAAGACATATCAATGATATACATAATCTAAGCTTTTGAAAGGATGATGGAAGAACAATTACCACCAAAACCAAAGGAATTGGATAATATGTGTTTAATTTCATAAGCACTTTGGTAGGCAGAAATAGGTCGAGCGTCGTATTCTTCGATTGGATTTATACAGTTCAAACTCGAATACAATTCGCTATTTTCCATTGCCAAAAGACTAAAAACAGCTTCTATCCCTCCCGCTGCGGCAAGCGTATGTCCTGTATAAGCTTTGGTTGATTGATAAGGCGGTATTGTTCCAAAGACCTTGTTCAGCCCAAACATTTCAGAAATATCATTGTTCTCTGTTCCTGTTCCATGTGCATTGATGTAGTCAATTTGGTTGGGTTGTAATTGAGCCGTTTCTATCGCCTGTGAAATAGAGCCAATAATACCAATTGCATCATCGGAGATAGAAGAAGGATGAAAGGCATCGTTTGTATTGCCATATCCTGTCACTTCACCGTAGACCTTTTTATTGCCAACCAATTCTTCTGATTCCAAAATTAAAAAAGCAGCCCCTTCGCCCAAGGTTAGACCTGAACGATCTTTATCAAAAGGCATACAAGGTTTGGGCGATAAGATACGCAAGGCATTAAATCCATTGATGGTAAATTTTGCCAAGCCATCCGAACCACCAACAATAGCCCGTTTTGCTCTGCCCGATTTGATTAATTTGGCTCCAAACATAATCGAGTTGGTCGAAGAAGAGCAAGCCGTATTAAAGGTGGTTGATACGCCTTTCATTTTATACCGATCGGCTAATTTTAAGGTATGTGCCCCACAGATGTACGAAGACAAATAATCTGAAGGCGCTCCTATTTTATTTCCATCTCGATACAATTCGTCGGTCATAGACATTCCCCCTACCGTACTAGCAGAAATAAATGCCGTGTCCATTGCTGAAACTTCTTTTGGAGACATTCCAGACGAGGCCAAGGCTTCTTGAAAAGCAACGGTTGCTAGAATGTCTGTTCTTGTAATGCCTTTTTCACCAGCAATACCTGCCATTTCCATCAAAGATTCTGTACTGTAAGGTACTTCTCCAAAAGGAAAAACATCTACGTATCGAGAGTCGATTAACGTTCCTTTGCCAATACCTGTTTGCCCTTTTTGAAGTTGTATTCTATTCTCGGCAACATTTTTACCAATGGCTGAAATAACTCCAATTCCAGTTATCAAAACTCTTGTCATGCGTTCTTTGATTTGACGATGGGGATGAATTTAATCTATTTTTTATACGCTATAATATCTTA
>CACVAQ010000366.1:2390-18740 GCA_902727865.1 uncultured Aureispira sp.
TTCTCGGCAACATTTTTACCAATGGCTGAAATAACTCCAATTCCAGTTATCAAAACTCTTGTCATGCGTTCTTTGATTTGACGATGGGGATGAATTTAATCTATTTTTTATACGCTATAATATCTTATAATACTTCGTGGGATTTTTAGTTTTTTCACCAAAAAACATAAAAACCATTTCATATTAGTTTGATTATCAATAATTTAGTCAAACTAGTAATTCAAAGCTATCTTATTGATAATCAAACTAATATAATTTCTCCACGAAGTAATGATCTTAGGAACGGTCAAAAAATAAGATGAACAAAATTTGAAACGAGATTTTTGTTTCAAATTTTGGTAAAGATGAGAAGTATGAGTGTAGCGAACGAGCAAGCTTGCGCTAGGCGCAAAGGTCTGGCACGGGCTACATGCCCGATTCTTTAGTGGAATTAGCTTCGCTGCTACTTCGTGGTTGAGGCAAAAATATTATTTAAATATTCATCTTATTTCTTTACTGTTCCTTAGTTGACCTAGTCCGTCTAGCAGCACTTATCTTCAAGGATTCTTAGAATCGCTTTATTTCGCTTCTACATTATCAATGATATATTGTGCCATGCTGTTCACATCAATCAACACTTTTCTTCCTTCTTTAGGATCGGTGATTTTCAATTCATATTCACGCTCTAATAAGACCAATAATTCGACCGAATCAATAGAATCTAAGCCTAGTTCTCCCTCTGGTCCAAACAAAGGAGAGTCGTCTTTTAAATCTGCTGGTTCTACATCAATTAAATTTAGATAATCAATGATTTGTTGCTTTAATTTTTCCTTTAACGCTATTATTTCCATAATGTCTTCGTTCTATTTTATTTCGTTTATTGATGGCCTTTTTTTGTAAAATAGTCGTTTCTGTGGTTCCTTATTTACAATAGATTGGTTTATCAATAGTTTATATAATTTTATCTTTTTTCAATTTCAAAAAAGCAATTCCCAAGCAAACCATTATAAACGTGCTCAATCCAAACACAACCGTTTGCAAGGCTGCCCAAGAGCCTCCTTTCAAAAATAACACATAAAATCCTTCTAAACACCAATTCAAAGGAGATATTAAGCTAATCGTTTGCATATAATCTGGCATGACAAAACTAGGCACCCAAATTCCTCCAATGGCAGCTAAAATAACAATCGACATCGAGCCAAAACCATGTGCTTGCTCCTGTGTTCGTGCCATTGTTCCGACCAACATAGCATAACTTACCGCAGCTAATCCACTTAACAACACGATCAAGACAAAACCTAAATGATTCGAAGGAAGTGTTAATTCTGGTAAGCCCAATAAGGGGAACGTTAATATGGCAGAAGAAAACACAAGCGCCACTTGCGCCACTGCTGCCGCTAAATACAACAACATTTTGGCTCCTAGTACTAAACTAAAACTGGTCGGCATTGTTTTTAGGCGAATAAAACTTCCATTCAAACGCTCCTTGACAATATTATTCCCCAAAGACACCACCATAAAAAACATAGCAAAAATCGTCCATGCAGGTACATTGTGTTGGGTAGAATTGGGCAACTTCGTACTATCCGATATCGTGGCTGGCATTCTATTAATTGGCACCCGATTGTCAATCATTGCGTCCTTCAATTGTTGGGGCGATTCTGTTAATTCCAACTGTTGACACATTTGATTGATAAACAATTCTCCTTCTATACTTTTCAAAAAAGCATCGATCATACTCATTATAGAGAAGCAATAGTTTTCTTGCAGCACAGGATCGTGGTAAAAATCTAAGGCTGGTAATTTTATTTTTTTAGGCAAATTTGTGGGCTCTTCTAAACCAAGTTCTGTCATCATAGTAGAACTCACTAAACGTGCTTTTTCTGTCAACTTTTCTGTAAAGTTATCGGCAATAACCAAGCTTGTCAGATAATCTTCTTTCTGCATGGTCAGCTTAACATTACGAACAGAATCTTTCTGAGACAACTCAAACAAGCCAGAAGACTCCATTAAATCAACTAGCTTTTGTCCTTCGGCTCCTTTATCTTTGTTGACAATTAAAATTGAAATGCTATTCTCATTAACAATCTTAAAAGCAGAGTCTTGAATAATTGTAATCACATAGACCAACAACAAAGGCATACCAAACATAACTGCTAGTCCTGCCTTATCGTACATAAGGATTCTAAATTCTTTTTTTATGGCAACCCAAAGCTTAAACATTTTTTTTATATTTCAATAAGCCATCATAAACGATGTGACTTATGTACATCAGTGTAAGATCTTTAATGAATCGTTTCCCCTAGTATTTTCTTAATCTCTATACTCCTCGCCTGTAAACTGGATAAATAACGCTTTCAAATCCTTTGCTGTATGTGTAGACAACAAGGTATCTATATCACCATTCATAATAATTTCGCCTTGATCAATTAGCGCAATTCGATTACAAAAATCTTGTGCCTCTGACAAATGATGTGACGTATAAATAATGGTGGTGCCCGCTTGATTCAGTTGATTTAAAAACTTTAGAATCGCAACCTTGCTTTGCACATCGACTCCAACGGTCGGTTCATCCAAAAACAAAATAGAAGGCTCATGAATGATTCCGATCGCTAAATTCACCCTTCGTTTCATTCCCCCCGAAAACGTTTCTATTCGATCATTTGCCACACGAGACAAACCTAAAACAGCTAAAATTTCAGTCGTTCGCTCGGCTATTTTTTCTTTTGACAAATTATACAAAGCTCCAAAATATTCTAAATTTTGTACTGGCGTCAACTCTTGATACAGCGCATACTCCTGAGGAACAAAACCTATTTTAGGTTGAATTCCTTTAAAGTTCACTTCTTCGTTCTTATCTCGATAGACAATGTGACCATCTGAAGCCTCTATAATGCCACATAAGATAGAAATTAGCGTCGTTTTTCCTGCTCCATTCGGACCTAAAATCCCATAGACATCGCCCGTTTGTATCGTTAAACTAACTTTTTTTAGGCTATCTTGGGCAGCACCTTTATAACGCTTGCTGACGGCTTCTATTTGAATACAATTAAATTTCATCGTACTCTAAAATTTCATTTTATATAATTCTGAAAATATCACTTGTTCCAAGGCAGCAATCTCCTCTAAGCCATCTGCAACGGCATTAAAGTCTTGCTGCTCTGTTGTTCTTCCTTTATAAACAGCAGCCATTCGAACAGCCGAAGCCCGTAATAAATCACCAGATTTTGTCACCTGTTCAGAAAGACGGCTTAAGCGGTCATCGTTTAAAATCCCAGCAGCTTCTTCCAAAAAAGCAGCATAAATGAATCGAAAACCTCCGCCACCTGTTCCGATTTCCTCTTGCATACGAACGATCTGTCCTAAATTCAAACCAGCTTGTTTTACACCTAGTTTATCTCGCCATTTTCGAATGTGTTTAGCAGTATAAGCAAAGCCCGAACTTCCAATACAAGAAACGGGGACTTGTGACATCCACCAAGCATTCTTTTTTAGTCCAATTTTCACTGCTTTGCGCAACTGCTCCGCTCCCACTTCAGGAATATTAGCAGGAAAATATAGATGTCCTTTAGGAGCCAAAGGGCCTCTAGCAAACCGTACATCTTCTAACTCGGCAGGGGACAAAGTCGTGACGACTTCCATTACAGGATCACTAATCAAATAACGGCCGTCTTCTTTGCCATACACAATCAAATTATGTGCATTAAAATGAAATCTATATTCTTTAGGAAAGTACATCAAATGAAAAACACCAACCTGACAGCCAACAGGAACGCCTTCTGCTACTTTTTCATCTAAAAAAGCTTGTGCAGCCGCTGGATTTCTAAATTTTTTACGAGCTACCTTAATTCCCAAAGAGCGACAAGCTCGTTTAAAAATATCTCCAGGCATTGTACGAAAAGAAATCGCTGGTCCATTATTAAATTTCATAAATGGAAGGTGAATATAAAACAAGCCTACTCCCAAGCCAAATGCAAGTGGTTCAGACATAAAATCTAAACCATGATACCGCAACAGGCTTGTTGCTACACCATTTTCACAATGAGCAGTTTGTACATGATTAAAGTTCTTTATTCTCGTTTCCATCAAAGTTTTTCAGTTCTTCTATTGTTATTCTAAATGCCTTAGCGTATTTATTTAATTTTTTATCATTTAATCTTTTGAATGATTTGAGTTTCAGATGCCTTTTAACACAAAAAGACCACTGTCCAGCATATCCAGCCAATGTAGGAATATCCATTACGTTCTTTTCCATGTAATAAAGAATCGGACTAGCCTCCCCTGCCTTAAATGATTTTATAGCAAGTGCCATACGCCGATCCACTTCTTCCCAAGCGCCATTCAAGGCATCGGATTTAACATCCCAGCCAGTGCTTAGCGCTTGTTCATACGCTCCTTTAGTATTCTTAACATAGTACACTTCACGTGTAAAATCTATTAAGTCACTTTTATCTTGAGGTAAATCTTCTTTTTTCATAATTGAAGAAATAAACGAAATGTAAAAAATGGATCATCAATCAAAACCTCCAACGTATTGGTAAGTGGAGGGGCATATAAGGACGTTTTCTGTTTTTATTAAAAAGGTAACCTTCTCCCAAATTGAAAGAGATAGCAGGGGTTCCTACTATGAGGTAGCTCTATATTGTTGAACAACTAAGCATAGAATTTATCGAAGTACGTATCTAAAGTTCAAGACTTAACAAACCGTCAACCAAGTAAATACATACGAAAAGCGTGCGCTTTCAGGAACTGCCAATAAAATTTGATCTCCAACTTTTAGCCTTCCACTATTCATCAACTCACCAACCATTAGGTAAATTGATCCAGCGCCTACATTTCCTTTAGTTGCTAAATTTGTAAACCATTTTTCTTTTGGAATTCCCATTCCATTCTCTTCCAAGATTTGCTCAATAGGCTTTTCAAAAAAGAAACTAGACATATGTGGTAGAAAGAACGTCAATTCATCAACACTCTTTCCTTTATCATTTAAGAGTTTTTTTAAGTGCTTAAATCCTAAACCAAGGATATTTTTACTTAATAATTTTACATCTTGTTTAATACTCATAACCGAGTGAGCCGCCAAATCTAAAGAGCTATATTCTTTATAACTTGCTAATTCTCCAGAAGGTAATTTATCCGCCGCAGCATACATACAAACTTCCACTTCATTGGCAAACGAACAACCATCAATCCAGTCTACTCGCAAAGAAATACTATTTGGGTTTTTCTCTGGTTCGATCAAAAATGCACCTGCTCCATCTGATAGCATCCATCGAAGAAAATCTTTTTCAAATGCTAAATATGGATTGGCATCAATTTTTTGAGCAATAGACATTTCTTCATCAAATTTGTCTCTTGTCATCATAGAACCAATACGTTCTGACCCCGTAGAAACTGCTTTTACCTTATCGCCAATTTTAATAGACATATAGGCATATTTCAAAGCATGCATCCCCGAACAACAAACACCAGCAGGCGAAACGACTTCAATATTCTTCGTTTCAGGCAAATATCCGTGTACCATAACACCATGAGAAGGCATTGTTTGGTCAGGGGTAGATGTTCCGCAAGACAATAAATCAATGGTATCTATTTCTTCCTTATTATCTTTAAAAAGGTTCTTAACGGCTAAAGCTGTCATTTGAGCATTATCGTGTGTGCTTTCGCCTCCTTTTTTAAGCGCATAATAACGCTCTTTTATTCCATTCCTTCGTAATACAATCGCTTTAGATCGAGATGACTTTCCATTAACATAACCTAAATATTCTTCCATTTCATTATTTTCTACCACTGTATTGGGTAGAAAAACTGCTGCTTTATTAATGTATACCTCTTTCATCTATCTTCTAAAATAAGCTTTAGTTTCTATAATTTAAAGTTGCTCTAAACAGCTTTAGAGCAACTTTTTTTTGTTATTGGTATGTAAAAGTACTATTTTTTTCTTTTATACAACTCTTTATTAAAAAACAATCAAAAATTAGGAATGAAAACCCAAGGGATTTTAAGCTAAAAAGCAACCTATTTTTCGGTTATTTCATGAACGACAAAAAAACTTTAACAACTTAATTATCAAAACCTTCGTCTAGTTTTTCAATCCAAGTGTGGTAAATTACTATGTCTGCAACAGTAGAATCTAGCACTTTATTTTTAAGTAGGTCTATTATCTTCAAAACAGGAAGTTTGCACCACTCTTCTGCAATCATTTCCGTGTATGCTACAATTGTTTTTGCATCTGATCTTGATTTGATCGCCAAAAGTGCTCCTGCTCTTAATTGAGCTTGATAAGGGCCAGCCATTTGCCATATCTCTTGGCACTCTTTCCGACTTTGTCCGCCAACATAGGTGTTTGCAAGACCAATTCCTCTCCAAAAATCTGCTTGATAATTTGAAGGAATTTGTGTGCTTACTTTTTGCAATTTGGTTTTATTCCCTTTACAAGTATACCAAAAACTACGCCCAACACCTTGCCAATAAACAGGAAGTCCTTTTTTAGAAATTTTTTCTGGAAAGACTCCTTGTAATACTTTTCGTTTTCTAAAAAAGCCATCGTAATATCCATAACCATCCCAAATCCGCCAGGCAAACAAAGGATTTAAGGTTTCAATCCACTGCATAGGATCCAATCGTTCTTGTCCACAAGCCCAACCCAGCCCAATATAAACTTGGACAGCATGTTCTTTGGCATAATTGTCCAAGAAATATTGCCAAGAATCTAAGTCTGTTCCTTTTTCCAAATCTTGCAAAGCCAAAACCATTGCCGCAGCTTCGTACGCAATAGAGATAAACTCCTCCTCCGTCTGTTTATGAATAAACGCCATAATAGATGAAGGCTCAGGTTGTGCTTCTGCAAAGGCTTTGGTCGACTTAAACAAATCTTGCAGAACCGCCATTTTATCAGCGATTTTGTACTCGGACTTCATTAAACTGGCAATTTTTCGTTCAACCAAACCATTTCTAAATCATTAGAAATAGATGCCGTCGTGTCTATAGCTCCTTTTTGAGTTGCTTGCTCTAGTAAGGCTTCGTTCGTCAATTCTAAAGAAAATTGATAGGGATTAATTTTCATATCCTTAGGAGTTCCTTTTTCCTTTGCGGAAACTTTTCGATAAATTTCAGCTGCCATTTGTTCTAGAATATTCAAGTTTTCTTCACATTGAGCAATCAAATTTTCTACAGAATGTTGTTTCTCTAAGTCTAGGTGTAATTTTTTCAAAAAAGGAACTTCAAAGAAATCAATAAACGTATTAACAAAGGCTTCGTCACTACATTGGTTCCAGGCTCTAAAAAACTGTTGCATTTGAACATTTAATTTACCTAATCGAATTCCTAAAGAATTTCTATTCGTAAATAAAGCTCGAAGCACCTCCAAATTGATATACCCTTTGTTGGTAAATAACAAGGTTGGAATCGCCCAATAAACGCCCCAATCCCACAATATTTTGACAAGCATTACTTGTGTATTGCCAAACAATTCATATTGTTGGTTATAAATCGGCACCCAACTATTAAAGAACGCCGAGTGAACTCGTTCGTAAATAATGGCACGAGAAGCAACATCTTCGCCTCTAAAATCTCTCAAAATCAAATCGGACATCCAAGTATTTCCAATCGAAATAAAATCTGTTCCAGGAGAATAAAATGGATCTAAAAAAGCTCCCGCTTCTCCTACAACGCCCCACTTTTCAGTAGAATAAAATCGTCCAGAATTATGCGAATAATGTTTCAAGGCACGAAAATCAATTACCCCATCTCGATAAGGTTCTAATTTTTCAGCACACAAGGGTTCGTTTTCTGCCAACCAATTCATTGCCTTGTCTAGCTTATTAAATGTTGCAAAATCATGAAATCTAGGATCGGCAACAATTCCGACACTAGTATTTCCAGAAACCAATGGAATCAACCATACCCAGTAACCTTTTCCCATGAAATGAATCGTTCCCAAACGTCTCAAACCAGAAGGCAAGGTATTTTGCCAAGCTTCATTATCGGACCAATCCGTAACATCAATTTCGCCTTTTACACGAAACCAAACGGCATTAATATTATGTTCTAAAGGCTTTTCAAAGCCTAATTTTCGTTTTAAAAGCCCAGCTCTTCCTGTTGCATCCGAAACCCAATTACAAGTAATTTGATGTGTTTCACCAGCTTTTGAATAAGTCACCGTATGCCCTTCCTGATGATCTAAATTAACGTCCTTTATTCTTGCACCAAGAACAACCTCTACCCCCATATCCAGTAGACGTTTCGTCAATTCATTTTCAAAAATCCCTCGATCAATTTGATGACTAGGAACAGGTAAGGTTTCCTTTGCCCCCAATTCTACTCTTTGATCAATTTTTTCTTTAACCTGTGGAGAAAAATAAAAACGCAAGCCAATCTTAGGCAATTGATATTCGTCTAAATAATCTTTTAGCCCTAAAACTTCTCTCAAATAGTATGTCCCCAGCTCTACTGTAGATTCGCCTACTTTGTGTGCCGAATCGGGCGCTTCGGTCTTGCGCATTTCCAAAACAACAATACGAATTGTCGGCTCTTCTTGTTTTAACTGCATAGCAAGTGTCAAGCCAGCCAAGCCTCCTCCAAGTATTGCAACATCATACTGATTATTCATGCTTATTTTATTTTTGTATTAATAAGTTACTGAGTAAAGGACAACTAAAGTACAACGCTCATGAGCGAAGCGAACTAAAAAATAATTGTTCTTTGACAACGCTTCTCACGCAGTAACCACCTAGTAGCAACATAGCTAATCGTGTGGTAATCGTTTCAACCACTTTTTTATTAGGCGGTATGCCTCGTACCTTTTAAGTAGAAAGTCGTCTATTTTCTTTTGATAATAAACGAATACGACGTTCTACTTATACCCCAATTCATAGCTGTTAAACGTTAGCCTATGGTTTCAACTCTACACGAGTTGTCAAAGAACCAAAATAATTATTTAAGTTCGATCTATTCCCAAGTATAAAAAATGTTCCGTCTTCTTTTGAATGGACTTCCCTGTAAATGGCCGAATGAGTAGGGTGTAAATTGTCAAGACAATTGGCGAGACAATGAACAGCGCTACTAACAAATAATATTTGTACATACTGACCCAAAAGGATCGTTTTTTTGAACCAGCACCTTTCTTTTTAATTAGCTTAGCCCAAGCCAAAAACAAAATTTTCCCTCTCGTTTCTACCAATAAAATAGAAGGATGGATATCTATTGTTTGCTCTGCCAAAATTTCCTCCTGCAATCCTTTATACGTTCCTTTTTGAAGCCCTTTAAATACTTTTTTTCCAAATATTTCAACTCCTTTTATATCTTTATCCGAAACGCCTGGAGTTGCTAAAACACCCCATTTTCGCTCCTTTTTTCCTGTTAACATCCAATGCAAAATACTCAATACACTAACGAGGTTTTGGTGTCGATCAACTAGTGGAACATTGCCCACTACTTTGCCTCCAGCCCCTTCAATATACCCAACCACACTTTCTTGAGCGTTCAGCCACATATTTCGAGCACCAATAACCGTAACAACTGGCGTATTCTTTAAGATACTTAAAAACTTAGGATCTTTTAAAAGAGACGTTGTTGGAATTGATGGTGACAAATACCAAGGCTGATAACCGACTATAATCAAATCATAGCTGGTTGATTTTAAGGTATAAGGAGCCAAGTCAACAGGCTCCTCTAGCACAGATTCTGGCATGGTATCAAAAAAAACATCGCTCGTCCAAGGAAAAGGAAATGCTTCTTTGGGCTCTATCTTAACTTGCTCTATTTCTACTCCTTCAAATGGTTTTAAAAAGTTTTCTAAAATTTCATACAACTGTCCAGATTGAGAATAGCCAATGACCAGAATCCGTTTCATAGGGTGTTTATTATATGTAAATCTTCAAATGAGATTGTTTTTATTTCAATGAACCGTTTATTTTAAGTCTTTAGTCGATAAAATAGTCGATTGTTTTGCATAATCTAAGACGTAAGCACGTGTTTTAGAATTCATCGTTCTGTAACCTTTTAAGATAAGTGCCTTATCTGCTGCTATATTTTTGTTGTATTTCAAAATTTTAGGCGCATGTTCCTGAATCGTCAACCGAATGAAGCGATATTCTACGTTAGTAGGATCTGCCTTTATAGAAGCTTCCAATAATTTATGTCCCACTTTAAAGGTGGCAATTTTTTTAGCCGCAGATGTAAGATAGTCTGATTTTTTCATCGTCAAACCTCCTTTGTAAGCATTTACTGTTGTCGTTGATTTTTCTTTATCCAATTGTTCTAATGCCTGTTCGACAGTTTCTAAAGAATCGCTGTACAACGCATCATAGAAGGTTGTGTTTATCCCTACAAAAAAAAAGTTCGCACTGAAAAGTAACCATAAAATTGGTGTATTAAATGTCATTTTTTTATTCTATTTAATACTTCGTGGGATTTTTAGTTTTTTTTACCAAAAAACATAAAAACCATTTCATATTAGTTTGATTATCAATAGTTTAGTTAAGCTATTGATAATCAAACTAATATAATTTCTCCACGAAGTAATGTCTATTAAAACGTGTTATTAAAAAGAAAGGGCGTTAAAACCTATCCCTAGCCTCTTTCTTTACGAAAATTGTTCCGACTTAATACATTACAAACCTTTTTAACAGCATTAATAACAGGAAAACACAAAAGTTGTTGAAAAAAAGTCAGCTGATTTTAAGTAAAGTATTTTTAAATACTTTTTCAATAAATCCCTCAAAGATATACTTTTTTCTACTTAATAAACAATGGATTTCAAGGCTTTTTCGGTAATCCTTTGCAAGTTTTAATGTAATTCCCTAGTTAGGGTACTCTGTGGGGTATTAACCAAAGCAATTAATCCGTAGATGTAGACCTAAATAAAACAGGTTAAAATATAAAAGATTCCCCTAGTTCATCTCTAAACACAAAATACCTTTTGTTCAAAACTATTCTTTTACAAACAAAACCCTTTAGCGCAAAGCACTAAAGGGTTTTTATATTTATTATACTAGTACTAAAAAAGTTTACTAGCGTTTATTTTCTTCCTCGGCAACCATTGTCGTATCCCACAATTTAGATACATAATATCTAATCTTGGCCGGTTTAGAATTTTTCTCATCTAAGAAACCATAGTTTTGAGTCGTTCTAACTTGTAGCTGATAACCGTCATTTCCTGTAGCCCAACGAAAGGATATTTTATGAAACAAAGGACCAAGTATTCGGCTGTAAGTGGAGCGAATCTGTTGGATTTTTCCAACGCCATGATTCGACAAAGCAATCGCATAAGTAAAGGCATATTTACCACGCCCTTCTTTGCCTCCTGCTTGAGCAACCAGCTCAAACGCTTCTACACCTTCCAATCGATCTATAATCGTTTGCCATTCACCGTTGGCCTTCACCTCACCAGATGCAAAGGTTCCCACACGTCCAGCCATACCAGCCATACCGTTGACATCCAATTTATATTGAGGCGTCGTGGTTCCAATTCCAATATCACCCGTATCTCTTAAAAATAAGATACTGTTGTGGTCTGCGTCATCCACACTCAAACCTTTACTATGTCGAGTCGGATTCAAAGACAAACTAAAAGCCGCATTAGGATCTCGAATACTTTCAAAGAAACTCATCAACTTTCGATTTGCTCCTTGAGGAGCCAACATAAAACCATGTTCTGGACTTTGCGAAAAACCATCATCTACTTTATTAACAGTAGAATCTATAAAGTCAGAAAAATTAACTTCTGTAGGAACAGAGCCCCTAGTAAATAAATTTTTGAGTGTGGTTCTAGTTAATAGCGTCATAGCTTAATTAGTAGTTATCAGTAATAGCTTGTTGTGATAAAAGGTCATTTTATTTCTATAGAAATAGTCCATCTAAAAAATAGACTTCCTAAGTTAAGATTTTTTTCTATTAAAAATAAGTTCGTAACGATTTTCTACTCAAAAACAGCTTGTTTAGTCTTCGTCTCCTTCATCTTTTTTACGACGTTTGTCCGACAAATAATCGTCCAAATCTCTTTCTTTTTCTTCTGTCATTACAAAGTCACCGTCAATTATCATCGAGCTAATCGATGCTTTTTCTGGAACTTGGAAGGTCTCATCATCTAAGAAGTAGATTGGATTCGTCTCAAACGGAATCAAAATAGACCAAGGTTTTGTTGCTTTGATCAAAGGAGAATTGGTAGCATGAATTGCCGTATCATCTACATCAAATCCAACACCATCTTCAGGGAAAACTTGTACCGCAGAAAATTTAGTTACAAAATCTACATATTCACACTTCTCAATAAAGCTTAAGACGACATCTTTAACAAGCGTACCGCCTAAATTTAGTTCTTGAGAACCGCCCAACATCCAAGGACATAAGAACGCAATAATATCTTGGTTGATTTTTTTCAAATAAGTACCATTGTTCTTGCCTTTTTGAAAACGAACACCAGCTGTAATTTTCACCCGCTCATAAATAGGATTACGAACTTCAATTGTTACAAAAGGAGAAGACAATTGTTCTAAATATTCTTTGATAGAATTCAGGATCGTAAAATTGACCATTGGTAAATGATAGCTTCTAGAATTTTTATCAATCTTAGGAACAACAACTAAAATAACCGTTCCTGGATCTACAAAGGTTTCATTTCCAACATGCGTTACACATTTTACTTGATGAATATTTGGGAATTTCTCTAAAACCAAACGTTCATAATCCCAAGCCGAAACCGCTCTATTTTTGTGGCGTAAACGCTCACTAGTTCTTCTATAGAAATCATGCTTCGTTTCTCCTGGACGACCTCCAAAAGAAGGGAAGGGTTGATGTACCGCACGAACTTGAGAAATAGACGAGGCTAATCTTTTGATTACACCTCCTGGCAAAGGCTCTAGCAAATGGTCTGCACTATGTCCATTGTCTTGCCAAGTAACACGAACCGCTTGCGTGGCTACTTTCAGACACCTAGGCAATAAACTTGGCTCGCCTTTTACGGTTACTCTCAACCAATGTAAACCACTTTCCAAAATAGCATTTCTATCGGTTAAGTCTCTTGGTATTTCTAAGTTGATAATTCCTGAATTATTAAAACCATTTGTCGTATCAGACAAAATCATATTCTGAGAAAAATCTTTCCACTCATCAGCTGCTAAATAACTCCAAACCACTTCTGGTTTAGCAAATTTTGCTGCTTCATCTGAAAACAAATTAATATTTTCTTTCAATTCAAAATAAAGCGTCAAGTCATTTGGTGGCACCAAATCTTTTAAACCTAAATATAGATAAGCATTGTCATCATAATTTGGCATTAACAAACGATTTGAAGAGCGTCCTTTTCCAAACGTTTGAATCACTCCAAATGGATGGATGTGATAAATTTGCTCTTTTGTACGTTCGCCTTTTGTTAAGGTTCCCATAGACAAAACATTGATCTCTGCTGTTGCAGAATAATCAAGTGTAATTGATTTCATCACGGGTACAATTGGCTGTAAAGGTAGTGGTTTCTCAGGTCCTTTTCGTTTAGGATCTGTATTATGTTTTACTCGTTTGGCATAAATTTTAGCGTACTCTTTATGTCCAAAAGCAACCTTAGGTCCAAGAATTTCTAATTTAAAAAACCCAGCTCTAGATTCGTGGTCATAATTGGGACGCATTTCCAGTTCTTCATCTGGTTTAATATTCAAAGCATCTACATCAATATCACAGATCGTTCTTTTATTATCAATCGTCTCTGGATTCTTGTCATCTGCTTCATACATTTTATACGTTAATGGAACTTCATCCTCTATAGGATGAAAAACACCATCCGACAAAGCTGTTAATTTTAGTTCATATTGGTCATTTTTGATGCCCAATCCATAATCCTTATAATGTCCTCGAAGGCCTTTTTTATCATCTGGCAAACCATGCCATTCTATATTAATTTGTAAGTCTGTAATTTCTTTTTTGAAAATTTCCTCTTTTCCGATCATCAAATAAGAACCGACTTGAGGAATTGGTCCAAATGGCTGAAAAGGCACATTCGGATAAATAGCTCCAATATCACTAGATAAAGCCAAACCTTTAATTTCTTTTACATCGATATCCAATCCGATTCGTTGTACTTCCAATTCTTTTAGGAACGAATACGAAAAGAAAGAACCTTCGTTTCTGTGCACCACTCGAACAATAGGGTCTTTTGTATCATAGCCTTTGCCATGTAGCTCCATCTTATAACCGACAACACTTGGTGCATTTGCAGTTAAGGTAGCAACAATTGTTATTTCAGGGCTTCCCCACTCATTTGGAGGTAATACTTCACAAGTGTACGCATTCTCCCATCCTTCAGGAGAAGTAAAGTAAATTTCTAAACTGTTCTTAAATATTTTAGAAAAAGCATCTTCTCTAGAAATATCTTGATTAATACTAATGTCCTTAATCAATAAATTTAGCGTATACATCGTACTTGGAACAAACTCGAAGTGCATGGTCACAATTCGGTGTCCTTCTTCCATTTCCAAAATAGGAGAAGCCATTGCCCAACCAATGTCAGCAAACTTCATTTGTTGCTCATCTTTTGGCAATTCCAAAATTTCATGCCCAAAAGTCGGCCAGTTTTCTTCATCATTGATAAATCGACCACCTGCACCATCTTTAGAATTGGCAATGTCCGCAGAATACAAGTTTGTAACGACTCGATAAGAACTACCAATTCCAATTTTAGGGTTTTTACTAATAAACAAGCTATGAATAGATTCAATTTTAGCTTGATTCAAAACCAAATCATCTTCTGTAGCATAAAAATGTTCTACTCCTTGTTCATCTTTCCCTGCAGTTAACAAGGTACCTTTTTCCAATAAGTGCGTATCAATATGTTTTGCAACATTAAAATAAATATTAGCACGATCTGGACTAAGCCCTTTTTGGCGTTGTTTTAGAACATTGAAATAATAAAAATCTAAATGTTTTTCGGTTACGGTATTCACTTGATACTGCAATTTCTTAAACATCTTAGCAAAAGAAATAAACAAAGCAATATCTGGACGATGGTTTGCTTTTCCAGTCAGCGACTCCATCAAGTATTTCGGAGCAATTTGTAAAATATAAGACGTTACGCTATAAAAGGTACGAAACTGTATGCGTATTTTTTTGGTGTAACTTTTAATCTTATCCGCAGATTCGAGTCCCTTAATTGAGATATTTCGAGCCCCTATCTGTTCGTGTACTTTGAACCAATTTTTATGAAAATGCTGGCGAATTTCACCGACACTAAACATACCTGTTGGATTAAACCCTAAATCTTCTTGGTAGTCCAATAGATCCATTAGGTTCTGTGCCAGCTGTTGCTTAATCGCATTTTCTAGCTCATTTTCCAACTCTGAAGAATGCATCATATTCAAACGATCCATATTCAGCGCATGCATATACCAATCGTTGATTTGCTTTGCTAAATCCAAAATTTGCTGCATCAAACCTTCCAATGCCTCTAACTTTTCCTCTGCTCTTGGAGCATTATCCAAAATTTGAATCAAACGATTGTGCTCTTTTTCTATCTTATGCAAGTCGGTAGAAACGATGGTAGACAAGAAGATGGTTTCGTCTCTCTCAAAGAACTTGCTCCAATTCCCATCTTTAGTGTTTTCTAAATTGTAGTATTGTACAATTTCAGCAAATTTGGCTGCAAAAGCCAAAATATCACTAATCGAACGCTCATCAACTTGAACAGAATCGGGTAGTAAAGCTTTTAGAACACGTTCATCTTGTGAAACGCCATTCCAATGTAATATATTGGTGTTGGTATTGTTATTTTGGCTCATAATGTATAGTTATGGGGTATTTTTTTGTTCACAGCTTGTTTCTTTATTACTACAATAACAAAGCTTAAATATCCGTTCCTTCTGTCAAGTAGAAAGGATAGACCATATTCTTACGTGAATTGGTTCCTTTGATCTCATAGACCAAACCAATTTCTACTTTACCTTCCATTTGGTTGGTATCATCAATTGTAATGGAGA
Source organism: uncultured Aureispira sp. (assembly GCA_902727865.1). GTDB lineage: Bacteria > Bacteroidota > Bacteroidia > Chitinophagales > Saprospiraceae > Aureispira. The sequence continues at coordinate 18,332 of CACVAQ010000366.1, forward strand.
CCAAATTGATTCTCGGCTCGTAATATAAAATAGCCGTAGAAATTAAATCTTCCATTCGAGCTTTCATAGAGGCATTAATCGAAGAAAAAACCATACTGTGCAAATTGCAACCATATTCAGGGTTCATGACCCGCTCTCCTGGAGTTGTTGACAATAAAATATAGATCGACTCCGCTATATCTTGGTCATCATGCGAAAGCTCTAAACCTTCGGTACTATCTAAGAATCTTGGCGGAAAACTCCACCCCGAACCTAAAAACGATTTTTTCTCTGCCATTTTTTATTAATTTATTGCTTTCGCAAATGCCTTGTTTACAAATTGAAAAGGATAAAAACTTTCAAATCGACACCTGTTCAACTGCGAAACAATCCGTTTTCTCAATGAACATAGAGACGAAATAAATCAAAA
>CACVAQ010000367.1 GCA_902727865.1 uncultured Aureispira sp.
CAACTCCCACAAAACTTACTTCGCCGCCCTTATGATATGAATATAGCCTTTGAAGGCTTTCACTGCTTCACAAGATAGACAGTTTTGCTCGACACTACAAGTATAGAAATACACTCCTTCAGGTAAATCTTGCCCTGTATTTTGATCTTTCCCATCCCAGTTAATAGCGGGATCATTCGTCTCAAAAACAACTTGCCCCCAACGATTGGTTACTTTGAAATCAATCGTTCGAATGTATCTATAAATTAGACAAGGCTTAAAGAAGTCGTTCGAGCCATCGCCATTTGGTGTAAAGGTATTCGGCAGATCATAAAACGGACAATTGTCTGTTCGAATGACATTACTAGGATCACTTTCGTTTCCACCTCCATTTACCTCAACAGAATCAAGCGAAGTAATATAGTAACAACCTGCCAAATTGGTCGGTGAAGGAACATGTTGGAACGAAGTGTCCGTCAAATCTTGAGATTCGTACACTAAGGTATAATTCCCATCGCAATAGGGCGCAAAGTAGACTTTAAATTTAGCAACATCACTGGCACAAGTATCTAGGTTATTCGACCACGTAATTTCATTGTACAAAAAGTCTGGATTGGTTATATTTCCTTGGCAAGGTTGTCTATCTGGATTGTTAGAATCATCTTGCAAGGTATTACAACTAGAAATTGCTACAATCGCAGAAGCATCTGGCGGACAAGGAGCGATTGTATCTAATGGAATTCCGCAAGCTTTTTGAGACTTATTCAGTAAGGTATCTGGTATTGCATTTGTATTGTAAGAACCAATACTTTTTACTCTATAACAATATTCATCTCCATTGATTAATCCGCTGTGCTGATAAGCGGGGATGGTGACCGTATCCAAGGACACATAATTATTCGAGCCTAAAGGCAACTCTTGATAAACCACATAAGCCGTATTCTGCCAAGGGACCATCTCAGTCCAAGTCAAATTATTTTGTTGATTGGTCGCTGCTACTTCCAAATAGATAGAAGAAGCCTCCTTTGTCGTTCCGATTGTATCTGTTCCCGTAAAGAACTTGATATGATAACTGTATGGGTTATCGACCGTATTTAAACCTGTTGCGGTAAAGAACGTATCGTTCGCTAAGTAGAAGGCGCTATAAGAAGGAGAAGTAAAAATTGGATTTGCTCCAAAGTTATTTCCAGCCATGTCATCTGATTCATAGAGTTCATAACGATAAGGTGGAAGATTAAGTAAGGTATCCAATTCGTCTGCGATTGGCTTCGTCCAACGCACTAAAATTTCTCCTGTAGCAAGATCCGTGCTTTCTACATCAACATTAATAATCGTTGGCAAATCTTCTCTGGTGGCAATACAAACTTCCTCCGAAGTTTTTCCCGAAACAGGACTATGATAATTGGTTACATTTCCATTATAATAAATAGGCGTCGCAAATTCACCTAAAATTCGGTAACTATAGGAAGTACCACTTTGTATGGTATTATCCGTATAGCGATAACTACCGCCTGTAGCCGTGTTAATAAAGCCCGTATTAAGTTGCGTATAACCTTGACCTGCTAAACCTAGTTGACAAGAATCGGGCACAAAATTATCACAACCCGTTTTGCGCCACACTGTAAACCCAAAAAAGTTAACCGCATTCTCACAAACATAAGGCGCATCCCAAGTCAAATTTGCAGCACTAGTCGTTACAGTAGCTTGTAAATTTTGTGGCGGTGGTGCTATAATCGTTATTCGAAGGACTTTAAATGTCGCTAAGGAAGCGTTTGTGCTCCCTTGTGTATAGTTGTCTTTGGCTTTAAATACAATTTGCCAAGGCTGTTGCTGAATGTGTTCACAAACGGTTTGCCAACGAAATTGACTGGTCAAAGGAAAGGCTAATGGAGCGGTTCCAGATACATTCGTAAAGGTTGCTGGTGATACTATAGAAGGAGAGAATGCGCCACCTGTTGCCGTCAAGGTCACGGTTTGCGGTGGTAGATCAATGTCCCAAGCCTCTGCATCAAATTCTATTAAAGTACCTGCCTCGATACAAATATCTTCGATCACGAGTAGCTCAGGAGGCCGATTAGAGGCCGATTCTATTTTGATTTGAATATCTCGAACAATGCCACCCAAATATTGACCGTTTCTATACGACTTCACTAAGATCGCAATGTTGTATTCTCCTGCTTGCTGCGGAGCATTCCAAGTAAAAAGACCTGTTAGGACATCAAAAGAAAACTGATTGTTTGCACCAGGAGAGATGTCTGTGACCAATTGATATCCAGGCACATTAATCCCTCGGTCTTGCATTGGAGTAATCAACTCATAAGCGATACTGTCACCATCTGGATCAAAACCGTTTGGTGTATGTTGGAATACTTGCCCAACCACGCCAAAATCGACAGGCTTTTCTAATAGAATTGGAGAACTATTAAAACCAAAAAAAGAAGGGTTAAAAAGAAAAACTTCTGTTTGTAAAAAGAACGCTACGTTGACAGAAGCCCCTCCATTGATATTTAAGATATTATCATTTCGATTCGGATCTTGCATAGAAATAACATAGGGCTGACCCGCTATCGGATTTGCACCAGGATAAGAATGTGTTCCTACATAGATATTCTCTTGAATGTCGTTGAAGATCGAAACAAAATTAGTTCGCAAAATGTCCTCAGTAGGACTTCCGTCCCCCCAATCAACCGTCAACCGATCTCGATCTGCTTGTCCACTTTGCCCACTTGTTTTGGTGTAGGTTGTGATGGTTAATTCAATCGTATTTTGACCGGTTTGCCTATAGGTCATTTCTCCTGAGCGATTGTGTGTTGCCCAAAGTGAAAGCGGTAGGACTGCTATAAGTAGTAATAAACTAAACTGTTTTTTCATTGTAATATCCCGTTGATGGTTTGTCTATTCAAGATAGCTCCGAAATCCAATAGTCTGTCTGAAAATTGATCTAATTGATTGTCAGCACTTCGGCTTTTTGCTGATTGGGGAGTACGTTGCTGATAATCAATTGAATTAAGGGATTCCTCTTTGTTTTTTCATAAAAAAAGAAACAGCATAGACTACTAAAATTAAAATGCTGCCTAAAATTAACTACAAAAATCGCCCCAAACTAAAGGTTTTTAATCCTTTGACAAAAATGTGTTAAAGCCTTAAATTTAACTCCTTATTACATCAAATAACAAGCAACTGAATATCCCGTGGCTTTTTTAATATAATAAACTGATTTTTGACATTTTTTTGGTCAAAAAAATTATTTCTTCTTGAACTTGTCCATCTCTCTTCGATCTCGTTTGGTTGGACGTCCTGTTCCTTTTTCTCTTACTTCAATGTTCCCTTTGTTAAATAAATACCAATCTTTAAATTTGTTCAACTCTTCTTCTGGAGTCAAATTTTCATAACAGGCTTCTGCCAAGGTAGCAGAAACTCGTTTTTCTAACAAATCGACGATCTTGTAAGTCATGTTGTAGCCTTCTTTTTTTACCTGAAGTGTCATTCCTCGTTGAACAGAACTAGAAGGTTTCAGTGTACTTTCATTAAGAATGACTTTGTTGCTTTTGCAGGCAGCAGTCGCCAAGGTGCGGCTTTTAAAAATCCGTACCGCCCAGAGCCACTTATCTACCCGTACCTTTTCTAATTTGGATGCCATTTTATTGTGAATTTTTCAAAAAATCATTTTAATTCAAAAAATAAACCTGCTAGAATATGTATACTAGCAGGTTTATAGAAAGAGTACTTTGTGGCGTTTTT
>CACVAQ010000368.1 GCA_902727865.1 uncultured Aureispira sp.
CCAAACATCTCATAAACCAAATTAGCCAAATAAGTCTTCCCACTACCATTCTTCCCAACAAACACATAAAAGCGTTTGTCCAAGTCAATCGTACCTCCTTTGGTCAGCGGTCCAAAATTTTTAATTTTCAGTTTCATAATTTGTATATTTTGCAAAGCGCAAATTAAATTTTTCTAGCTAATAACAAGCAATGCCCCTACAAGATAAGTCTATTTCTCAAAGCCCTACATCTCTTTTTCCACAGAGGCCACATCCGTTGTCCGCATATCCTTCCCTGCCCCTTTCGTTCGAATGCGTTGAATACCACTAAAGAACAAACCAAACATCATCATAATACAGCCAATCCAAACCAACTGAATGCCAGGAAAAACCAACGCTTGTACCACAACATAATCTCGTTTAGGCGCTTTGTCTTTTATTTGTAACAAGACCTTGCCTTCTTCGGGCAAAATATTCGTCAATTTAAATTCTAAGCCTAACTTAGGCAATTTGGTTGGCAAGTTAAATTGTTGGCGACCACGAATGTAATACAAGACTCTAGCCTCTTCTACTTCCTTGCTATTAATATCGTGAATCTCTAAAATAGCCGTTACAGGAATGTCTCCATCTTCATGTTTATAATCGACATGCTGATAAGCCTTGGTATCATTCGCTCGGTAAACCACATAATAACGATTGGTATAAAACGTATCTCCGACCGAAACATATTTAGGTTGCCAAGTACTCGTGTCTGCTTTTGCCTCTGCTTCTGGATCGGTAAAGGCCCAGCTAGGCACTGCCAAAGTAAAGATATCTTGATGCAAGTAATGCTTTGTATTGGGGTTCGCTGCTCGGAATTTCAAACTGCGATTGGGCAAAGTATCGTGCAAGACGTTTGGTATCGTTATAAAGCGATCGACAATGTTTCCAGCTTCATCTTTTTTCAAGAAATTCAATTCAAAAAATTGTGCATTTCCTTCTGTCCAATTTTTCTTGTAAGAAACGGAATAGCCATCCGATAACTCGACGGTTTGTCCATAAGGAACTAAGATGTTCTTATTCGTCTGTTTGTTTAAATCACCTAACAAACCATCCAATTCTTTCGAAGCAAAAGGATCAGAAAGCGCATGTTTTAGAGCGCCAGAGAAAACAACCCCAACCAGCATAATTCCAAAACCAACATGCGACAAAGCAGAGCCGGCCAATTTCATGTTTCCTTTGAGCACGGCAATCAAATAACTACCGTTTGTAAATATGGCAAAAATACCACAGCCGACCAACAACCAATATTGCCAAGCCAGAATACCACTTGCCAACATAATTGGAATTGTTAAAACAATACTTATGACCGTAGAACCTAAAATATACTTACTGAATCGTCCAGCATATTTGCCCGTCATTGTTTCTTTTCTGTACGCCAAAAACTGAACCACACCAGAAAGCAAGGCAACTAGAATACCAATCCAAAGTTGGAAATTATTGTGATGTGCCACCACATCTTCTGGAGGCGCTATATTGCCTTCATCTAAGGTGACAAAGAAATTATAAAAACTATCTAAGATAAAGACGCCCTCTACATGACTCAATAGACCTGCGCCCCAGCCAATGAGCGTATCAAATGGCTCAATGACAACCAAAGCATTAATAACAGGAATAGACGTCGTTACGGTAATCAAACCCGCTGAAAACAACAAGACCAATGCACCGACAAACATCCAAAATTCACGCGAATAAGCACTCTCTTCTTTTTTAGGTGCTGGAATTTCTTTGCGACGGTAGATATAGAATGCCGATCCGAAAAAGGTCAAGGCTCCCATAAAAACCACCATTTGCCATTCCAAGCCCATTTCCGTAAAGGCATGTACCGAGGTTTCTCCCAAAATACCACTACGAGTCAAAAAGGTAGAGTAGACAATTAAGAAGAAGGTTATCATGTAAAAGAAATAAGAACTCTTAGTCGAATAGCCTGTTGATCTCGCCACCAAAGTAGTGTGTATTCCTGCAACCAAGGTGATCCAAGGAACCAAAGAAGCGTTTTCGACAGGGTCCCATGCCCAGTAACCTCCAAAACTCAACGCTTCGTACGCCCAGACGCCTCCCATAAAAATTCCTATTCCTAAAATAGCACCACTAAACAAAGACCATTTCAACGCAGGCTCCATCCATCCTTTGTGGTCGCCCTTCCACAGCCCTGCAATGGCATAGGCACAAGGCACAATTGTAGTTGCAAAACCTAGGAATAAAGTGGGCGGATGTATCGTCATCCAATAATTTTGTAACAAGGGATTTAAGCCCGTTCCTTCTATTGACTCCAAATAATTGGGGGTGTTAAAAATTGGGGCAAAATGTACATCACGCAAGAGCATGAATGGGCTTCCTCCAATACGTACTTCTCCCAAATGGTAACAATCCATTACAATCAAACCTAGCAAAATAACACTTGGCAAGACGGTTGCTACTTTAAAGGTTCCTTTTAAATTTTCGGGTCCTTTGAAGATCAAAACGGTGAACAGGATGGTTAACAACAACCAAACGAAGCCGCTGCGTCCATACAAATCACCTAAAAAAGCATAGTCGGTACTAGCAGGATCTCCGCCATGAAAATACAAGCCTAGAATAAAAAACACAAAGAATACCTGTGCAAAAGACAAAACAGCCATCACGGGTTGTTCCCATTTTTTTGCCGTTTTTATTAATATAAATCCTAAGATTGAATGCCAAAATAGCCACAATAAAAAACTGCCCTCTTGTCCTTCCCAAAAAGCAGCAAAGGTGTATTTGAACGGCAAACTATTCGAGACATGACTCCACACATAGTCGTATTCATAATACTTATTGATCATCATAAAAAAGATTAAGACAATCACGGTAATAATAGAAATTCCATGTGTTATAAATGCAGCACGGCCTATTGTCCGCCAGTTATTCTGCTGCGCTTCGTCTTCTGTGTTTGTTCCAAAAGCATAACTCATCGTAGATAAAACAGCTGTGGCGAATGCCAGAAAAATCAAAAACTGTCCTAATTGCCCTACCCAAAGATGCTCCCCTATATAGTTTATCATTCTGGTTTATTTATATTATTGTCTGCTTGTATTTGTTATCTTCTATTCTTGTAATCTGGTCTCCATCATTTAAAACAAGCAAAGAGATACACCAATGGCATCTCTTTGCTTGTCTCTCACTCAAATGCTAAGCATCTACGCCATAAATAATGTTCTCACTATTTTGGATTTGTTCATCTTGGTACTTTGAAGGACATTTTAGTAGAATATCATGTGCTACGAATACATCCTCTCTCATTTGTCCTTTTAAAACGATTTGTTCGGAGCGTTCAAATTCTGCTGGTTTTTCCTTTTGGCAAAGCACTTTCATTTCTTTCCCGTTCTCATCTTTCATGAAAAAAGTAAAGGAATTGGCATCTACCTCTGGATTATACACGACTTCTTTTTCGATAGACAAATGCCCAACGACTTGATGTGTTGTATTAGGGCTTTCTATTGCCGCTGCAAAATCAGTGTAGGTACTTGCATCTCCAGCGATGGAAATCAACGAAGCAATCGCAATCGCAATCGCAATTAATCCTATGATATGCGTTTTTTTCATGATTTTTGTATTATTATATGTTTGAATCAGAGTGACGCTTTTTTCTTGGCGTACATGGAAGTTGTTTCTACTAAAACAATTCTTCCTTAAAGTTGTTTGTTTCCAGAAAAAAGACCTCCTTTTTAGTTTCTATTTTCA
>CACVAQ010000369.1 GCA_902727865.1 uncultured Aureispira sp.
CATTCCTATTATACTAAAGATTAAGGCTTCGCTTGTACTTTTTTAACCAAATAAACACACACAGGTAAATGATCGCTATATCCACCGACATACTTACCAAAAGAATAGGTACGGAAAGGATAGCCTTTAAAACGTCCCCCTTTACTCATTAAGTACGATTTGTTGAAAATAGAATTTTTATAAAAATAATAACCTTCACGATCGTTGTTAAGAAGCGATTGGCTCAACAAAATTTGATCAAACAAATTCCAAGAATCACGGTAGGCTAAAGTTCCAATACCTGCTTTGTATAATTTTCCCCAAGGGTTATAAAAGCCTCCTTTTTTGACTTGCCCTTTTTTATCCTTGGCATTAATAACTTCTTTTACACTAGGACTAACAGGATCATCATTTAAATCCCCCATGATAATAACTTTAGCTCTAGGATTGTCGTCTTGGATGCCCGCTATGAAATCTTTGCAATATTTTGCAGCGCCTTCTCGGAGATAAGAACCTCCACGACGAGAAGGCCAGTGACAGACAATAACGTGAACCACTTCACCATCCAAACGACCTTTTACCCAAAGCATATCCCTTGTGAAAACAGTATCTCTTTCTGCTGCCCCAGGTTTTTTGTCATAAAAAAGCTTTGGCGTAATTTTACCAGTTTTGATGACCTCAAAATATTTGGGGTTGTACAATAAGGCGACGTCAATACCACGTTTGTCTAAGGATTCGTAATGTGCGATTTGATAATTTCTGTGTTTAATTTTAGGTTGAATAGAAAAATCTTCCAACACTTTTCTATTCTCAATTTCTGCAACACCTAATAAAGCCGCTCCATCTGGTGTTAAGTCGGTTCCTAATTCGGAAATAACGTGCGATAAATTGCCTAGTTTTTCTTGATAAACCTTAGAGTTGTAGAGCAATTTGCCTGTAGGCGTAAAATCTTGATCTCGTTTTCCTGGGGTATCTAAAGTGTCAAACAAGTTTTCAAAATTATAGAACCCTATACAAACAACTTTGTGTGCTTCTTTTTGCGCTACGTTGTCATTCTGTGCAAAACTAAAGGAACTAAGTAGTAATAAGCTTAGGAGAGATAACAGTGTCTGTCTTTTCATTTTCTTATTGATTGATGTACTAATATATGGAAGGCGCGTAAATTTTTACGCAGAACAAAAGGTTTATGGTACAAGAGGGGTAATAACTCCTGTTACACAAAAAAATATGCCGATAAAAGACCAAGAGTGCTATATCCTTTGATCTTAATGTTGAATCCTTACTGTACAAATATTAAAAATTTAACATTTCGCATTCAATATTAAAACAATACTTAAATAAGCAGCGATGCGTTTTAATGAGCAACATAAAAATTTCTTGCGTAACATCAGTTAATACATAGATACTAGTCTATTTTTGTACCAAAAAACGAACAAATATAGGATTTCTTCCATTTAGACGATATGAATTGGGGATTTATCTTTAAATCAGCCTTCTAAATTCGTGTATTCGATCTTGTACGAACCCTTTTTTTTGGGGGAATAGGAGTACAATTTTTAAAAACATAAGGTCAAAAAAAAAAAAATACAGTCCGATGCCTTTTTTTTTTACCTATCAATATTAACTTTTTATTAAGTTTGCAGCACAATGTGAGTTTTATTCCTTCCTTATTTGTAACTTGCACCCTCAAATTAGAACAGAACAACTTAAGAAAATTTAGAGTAAACAGGACGATGAAAATTTTTCTGTGATTGACTAAAACAAAAATTAAGATATGCAGCATTGTTTAAAAATTATGTTTGTACTCTTGCTGAGTTTCTCAGCAGTGTTAATGTACGGGCAAGGATCTGTTAAAGGAACTATGCAAGATGCCGGAAACCAAGGGAAGTTATCTGGAGTATTGATCGAGATTCAAGGAACGGATTTTTATGCGCAAACCAATTCCTCTGGAATGTTTGAAATTACGGCTATTCCTTATGGGGAATACACCATTCAGTTTACCGCAGAAGGCTATGGACTAAAAAACCAAGCGATTCAAGTTAAAGATGGTGTACTGGATTTAGGAATGATTAGTTTGGAGAATATTGGCTCAGAGAATCCTGCGGCAGAAGATATTATTCCTACGATTATGTTATCAGACGAACAAATTGAGAATGGAGCAGGTGGAACGCAATCTATTTCTGGTGTTTTGAATGCTAGTAGAGATGTGTTTTCTTCAAAAGTAGCTTTTTCTTGGGGAGCGGCTCGATTTAGAGTTCGTGGATATGGTTCAGAAAATACGGCTGTATTTATGAATAATATTCCAATGAATGATTTAGAATCTGGGCGTCCTACTTGGTGGTCTTGGTCTGGTTTGAATGATGTGATGCGTAATCGTTCTTCTTCTTTGGGCTTGGCGACAACGCCGTATGCCTTAGGAGATATTGGAGGCGCATCGTCTTTAGATAGCCGTGCAGGAAGTCAGCGTAAAGGATTGACCTTTACGTATTCTTATGCAAACCGTTCTTACAATCATCGTTTGATGTTGACTTATAACACGGGCTTGATGCCTAGTGGTTGGGCTTTTTCTGCCTCTGGTTCTTGGCGTTATTCTGAAAATGGAGCCTTTATTAAAGGAACTTCTTATAATGCTGCTTCTTATTTTATGTCTGTAGAGAAGCGTTTCAAAAAACAGTCGTTTTCTTTTACAGCAATGGGCGCACCGTCTGTTCGTGGAAAAGGAAGTCCTGCAACACAAGAAATGTATAGTTTGGCAAATAGTAATTTTTACAACCCAAACTGGGGATACCAAACAAGTGGTGTAACAGGGGAGAAACAAATTAGAAACTCTAGAATGACGGATTCTCACCAACCGCTATTTATCTTAAATCACGAGGCAAATTTGAACGATAATGTCAAATTAACAACTGCTGTTAGTTATCAATTTGGAAAGTACGGAAGTACGGCCCTAGATTGGTACGATGCACAAGATCCACGCCCTCAGTATTATAGAAATTTACCTTCTTATATCGAAGATCCTGCTCAAAGTAGCTTGGCTTCAGATTTATACGTTCAAAACGAAGCGGTTCGTCAAGTGAACTGGGATAGAATGTTTGAAGTGAATAGAAACTCTTTTGATTTTGTCGCAGATGCAAATGGCGTACAAGGGGATAGTATTTGGGGTAACCGTGCTAGATATGTTTTGGAAGAGCGTCGCTACGATAGTCAAAAAGCAAACTTCAATATGATCTTGAATGCTAACGTAGCTAAATTCTTGAGTGTTGATGCAGGCTTGACCTACCAGTTCTACAACAGCAAAAACTTTAAAGTTGTAGAAGATTTATTGGGGGCTGACTTTTATGTTGATATCAATCGTTTTGTAGAGCGTGATTCTGGCGTGATCGGAAATACAGATTCTTATCAGAATGATTTAGCGAATCCCAATAGAATCTTGAAAGAAGGAGATGTATTTGGATACAACTACGAAGCCTTTATTCACAAAGCATCGGCTTGGGCACAATTAAACTTCACGTTTAAAAAATTAGACTTTTTTGTTGGTGGCCAAGGAAACTATACAACGTTCTGGCGTAAAGGAAATGTTCAGAATGGACAATTTCCAGACAACTCTTTGGGTAAATCAGAAGAACAACAATTCTTAAACTATTCTGTAAAAGGAGGATTGACTTATAAAGTTGACGGACGTAATTATTTATATGCAAATGGTTCTTACCAAACGAAAGCACCATTCTTCCGTTATGCTTATGTAGCAGCTCGTACTAGAGATCAAGTAACGGATAATTTAAGTAGTTCTAGTAATTACTCTTTTGAAGGTGGCTATATCTTAAAAGCCCCTCGTTTTAAATTAAAAGCAACTGGTTATTATACAAAGTTTCAAAACGAATTTTTCCAACGTAGTTTCTACTTAGATAGAAGTGGTTCTGCGGCTGGTATTGGTGGTAACTTTGTTAATTATATAATGACAGGTATCGAAAAGCAACATGCAGGGGTTGAAGTTGCAGGAGAAGTCAACTTGAATGGAAACATTACCTTGAGTGCAGCAGCAGCGGTTGGAGAGTATATTTATACTTCAAGACCAACGGCTACAATGTATTTGGATAATGATCCAACAACAGCACGTGGTTCTCAGACGATCTATTTGAAAAATTTCTACATTCCTAATACGCCACAAATGGCCTTTAATGTAGGCGTATGGTGGCGTGCACCTAAGTTCTGGTCCTTTAGCTTCAACTTTAGCTATACCCATTCTACTTATGCTGATATTAACTTTGATAGACGTACGATACAAGCTGTTTCTACAACAGGTTTGACTCCAGATTATATTCAAGATGCGGTGCAACCAGGGACGGACTTGTGGAGAAGTATTATCAATCAAGAACAATTGGCAGGTAACTTTATGTCAGATATTTACATCCGTAAGTCTTGGAAAGTGAAAAACTTCTACGTTATTTTAGGATTTGGTATGAGTAATATCTTGAACAATAGAAATATGAGAACAAGTGGATTTGAGCAATTCCGTTTTGATTATGAAGGAAAAGACGTCGATCGTTTCCCAAGTACTTATTATTATGCTTATGGTACAAACTACATGATTAGTTTGACGTTTAGAATGTAGGAATTTAATTTTTGAAACAGCAGTTATTTCAACTTATAATATAACAATAGCCTTATGAAAGCTAGATATTTTAATTTTTCCGCTTTTTTATTATTAGTTACCTTATTGGCATTTAGTGCTTGTAAAAAGGAATTTGATGAGCCACCAATTAGCGAATTACCTAATTTAGTTGCAACGGCTACTATTGCCGATGTGATTGCTTTGGCTTCGACTTCGCCAGTAGCTTTGGGAGACCAAGTCTTAGAAGCAACGGTAATTGCCGATGATAAATCGGGTAACTTCTACAAACAATTAGTCATTCAAGATTCGACAGCAGGTCTTCGTATTGACATTGATGCGTTTAGTATTTATAATGATTTTCCAATTGGTCGTAAAGTTTGGATCAAATGTAAAGGTTTGTTTATTTGGAGAGATGGAGATGTTGTCGCTTTAGTTGGAAGTGATAATACCAACAACTCAAGATTGCCACAATCGACTTACCGTCAATTTATCATTGGTGGAGAATACAACAAACCTGTAACGCCCAAGTTGAAAACCTTGTCAACCTTGACATCAGCAGATTACAATACTTTAATCCAATTGGATAATGTAGAATTTGCAGATTGTTTTGCAGGAAGTTCTTATGCTTATGCATCAACGCAAGAAAGTAAAAATGCAGAATTGACGGAGTGTTCTTCTGGTGGAAATGTAATCGTTAGAAATAGTGGTTTTGCTACTTTTGCTAATTTATTGATGCCAACAGAAAATGGTTCTATCATTGCGGTATTTAATTCGTTTAGTGGAACATCTCAATTGTTTATTCGTGACCCTAACGACGTTAGTAGCATGACAGATACTCGTTGTGTTTCTTTGGCAAATTATGCTAGTGTAAGCATGCAAGATTTGAGAGCTCAATTTTCTGGATCGGCAGCAACAGCTGTTGGTAAAGTTAGAGGTATTGTAATTTCTGATCCTAATACAGGACAATGGCAAAGCCGTAATGTAGTTATTCAAGAGCCAAATGGTTCGGGGATGACATTCCGTTTTGATGACGATCATAGTTTTGCTTTAGGTGATTATGTTGAAGTTAAAGTAGGAGGTGCTACTGTAGACGAATTTAACGGTTTGTTACAAGTAAATAACTTGCCATTATGTCGCGCAACAGCATTGCCAAACCCTGGAGGAATTGTGATTAATCCTAGAGTAACAACAGTAGCAGATATTACAGCCAATGCAAACGCATGGGAATCTACCTTGGTCAATGTGCCAAACTCAAACCTAAACGGTGGAACGACTTATGGTGACTTTGGTATTATGTTGAACGACGCAACGGGTTCTATGGGCTTGTTTAGTGGTTTTTCTACTTTCGGAAGTGCACCAATTCCAACTGGTACAGGGGATGTTACCGCTGTTGTTGGAGATTATAATGGTATTCAATTAAATATCCGTAACCTTTCAGATGTAAACATCACAGGTGGTGGAACAGGAACTGGTGGAACAAATTTCAACCAAATTTCAATTCAAGATGCTCGTAACTTGTTTACAGGTGCTGCGGTAACGGCTCCAGATACCACTAAAATTGTTGGTATTGTGATTTCTGACTTGGTTGGAGGAAACTGGGTTGATCAAAATGTAGTTATTCAAGAGCAAGGTGGTGCAGGTATCACGGTGCGTTTTGATGCAGCTCATTCGTTCAATTTAGGAGATGAAATCGAAGTGAAAATTTCTCAATTATCAATTGAAGAATTTAACGGCTTATTACAAATCAATGGTGTCCCATTAGCAAATGCAACGGTATTGTCATCAGGAAATGCGATTACACCACGTGTTGCAACGGTAGCAGATATTACGGCTAATGCAAATGCTTGGGAATCTACTTTAGTCAATGTACAGACAGCCACTTTAAACGGTGGAACTACTTATGGTGACTTTGGTATCATGCTAAACGATGCAACGGGTTCTATCTCTATGTTTAGTGCGTTCTCTAATTTTACAGGAACGGCTATTCCAACTGGAACAGGTGATGTAACAGGAGTTGTAGGAGATTATAACGGTACTCAAATTAATATTCGGAATACTTCTGATGTAAACATCTCTGGTGGTGGAACTGGTGGTGGACCAACAACCTTTATTACAATTGGTGCTGCTCGTGCCTTGTTCTCTGGTTCTGCAACGACGGCTCCAGCTAGTACGTCTATTGCAGGTATTGTGATTTCAGACAAAGACAATGAAAATATTACAGACAGAAACTTAGTCTTACAACAAACAGGTGGTTCGGGTATTATCGTTCGTTTTGCTGCGGCTAACACAACGTTGTCAGTAGGAGATAGTATCACCGTAGACATTTCTGGTGGTGATATTTCTGAGTTTAACGGTTTGTTGCAAGTAAGTAACATTCCAAATGCAAATGCAGTTGTGGCTTCTAGTGGTAACTTAATTACTCCAAGAGTAGCAACCGTAGCGGACATTTTAGCGAATGCAGAGACTTGGGAATCTACTTTGGTTGTTATTAATGGAGCAACAATTACTGGTGCAACGACTTATTCTGGAACAACTACTGTAGCAGATGCTTCAGCAGCTATTGACATGTATACTCGTCCTGGCGCTACGTTCTCTTTAGATAATGTTCCTGCGGGAAGTGTAAACGTGACCGCAATTGTATCTCAGTTTACAGGGTACCAACTTAATATTCGTAATACAACGGATGTACAATAGAAAATAAGCCAATTTTTTTGGTAAAATATACTATGAATGATAGCCACTTGACATCTTGTCGAGTGGCTATTTTTTTTGCTTGTATTTTTTGTTGGTAACAGAAAAAAGGAGGGGTTAAAATAAATAACTATTCAGACTGCGTATTCAGTCCACCAACGTACTGTTTCGAAGCCTTCAAGTAGTCTAGATATAATTTTCTTCTTGAGAGATTTTTATAAGGGGCATCTATTCCTATATACAGCGACCAAATTTTATAGGTATCCTCTGAATTTTTAGTAGAGACAAATAATTCATTGATTTTATTAAGATAAGTGCTTACATCTACTTCCCAAATCTTTAATGTACCACTAGCCGTGCCTGTAATCACTTTTGACCCATCAGAACTAAATGCGACCGCCGTCACCCAATCCTTGTGATTTTTTAATTCAACAGGATAGTAACTAGGATCTAAATAAGGAAATAGTCTATCTATATTGTCCCCTTTATAGGTTTTATCGTGCATGGTCCAAATGGTCGCTGTTTTGTCGAGACTACCAGCAAGTAACAATGTTCCATCTGTATTAAATTCAAGCCCTGAAATAGAGCCCTTATGCCGCCAAAGTTTTCTTGGAGTATAGCTAGAATCTACCTTCATTTTATGTATATCCCAAACGATCAAGGTTCCACTTTGATACCCAACGACTAGAAGATTTCCTTCTGGAGAAAAAGCAACTGCTGTAGCTCTTTTATCCCAATTGGAGGCGCTTAATATAAAGTCGTGGCATTGACTCGCTAGATTCCAAATCCAGACTTCAGATGATTTACCAGTTGCTGCCAAATATTTTCCATCATTAGAAATAGCTAAAGACGCAATTCGATCGGGCATTCTTTCTATCATAGAAGTATTTCCATCCTCTATGTTAATCGAATTAATAAAAGTTCCTCCAGCACCATCTTCCTCTGCTGTAAGGATCCTGTTTCCATCTGGGCTGTATTTTAAATCCCAAATGCGACGCTTGTTGTGCCGTTTCAGCTTCTTTATCGTTTGCCCAGATTTAGTATCTGTAATCCATATTGTATCGCCATCACCAGCTCTAGCGAGCTGTTCGCCATTCGGACTGATGTCTAGAGTTCTAATGAAGGTTTTGTCCCTAGCAAGTACCTTCGGTTGGTTGGATGCCTTTTTATTAGAACTGCTATCAGAGGCAAATTTCCATTTTAATAATAACCGATCTGAGCCAATGGTATAACAGTTGTTTTGCTCTTTATCGACTTTTATGCTCCGAATTCGAGCAATACGATTATAGCCTTCTGGTGGCTGATCTAGCACATTGAAATCGAGCTTATCGTTCTTGGTTTCTTCTAAAAGAGCACAGGTAGTATACACCGCTTGATAAACGAAGTAATTGATTAAAGAACCACCGCTAGTGGTGTGCAAATGATAAGCCTCTTTGGCGAAAAACACTTTAAGCTCTAAATCGCTCGCTCTGATAGATTTTATTGCAAATGATTCTGCCAAAGACAAACCTTTGTTTTTTAGTTGACGTTCTTTTTCTGCAAGACGTTCTTTTTCTGCTAAAATCCTAGCAGCTAAAGGGGCAAGATCGTCCTTGTTGCTGCGCTTTTTTTGCGCATAATAGCTTTGCTGTTTTTCTAATGCTTGTTTATCTTGTAGGTAAGTATATCGGTCGTGTAAGTATAAATCATGGTGGCGATTGCAGCATAATGCTACAGCAAGGTTTTTTGTTTTTTCTGCCGCTTTTATCGCTTTTATCGCTTCTGCCATTTGGGCTTCCGCTAAAGCCGCATTTGCCTTGGCTGTTGCTTCTTTTTTTGAAAGTTGCTGCCCCCATAAAATAGTTGGCATTAAAAATATAAATAAGAGTTGGGTTAATTGCATGGTTTTTTAGATTAATACTCCATTGATTCGTTCACTACGTTTGTTAGCTCCCTTTGCTCGTGAGCGTTTCACTTATTGTTAGCTGCGCTGCTACTGCGTGGTCGTGCCCCTTTGTTAATACGAAAAGTCGCTTTGTTAGTCGCTAAGCTACTGAGCGCTATGCTTTAGTTCGCTTAGTTCGTTTGTCAAAGAACCCAATAACTGAATTATTGCTAGAGTATGGAGGGCAATTAAATCTGAATGAAACGAACTTTAGAGGAAATATACTAGATTTAGTTCAAAGTCAAAAAAGTACAGCATTAAATGCAATATTGAGGATTTTATAAATATATTTGAAGCAAAAAAACAATGAACTTGGAAACCTTGCGCTCCGACCGTTATTTGATGCCCATTTCTTACTTTTGTATTTACTTCATTTGGGGATCTACTTATCTGGCAACGGATTGGGCTTTTCAAGCTTTTCCGCCCTTTTTTATGACAGGAGTTCGCTTTATCGCAGCAGGGCTAATCTTACTAGCATTTAACTATCGAGGTGTAAAAAAAGCGACGAAGGAACAAGTCAGAACCGCAGCGCTTTTTGGTATGCTAATATTAGGAATTGGTTCAGGAGGGGCGATGTGGTCGGTGTTGCATTTGGATACAGGCATGGCAGCCTTGATTGTGGGCTGTGAACCTTTGTTATTGGTTGTTTTATCTTGGGTTTTGGTTGGACAGCGAGCAAGTTATCAAAAATTATTTGGAGTCGCTTTGGGGATGCTTGGCATGTATGTTCTCATCAACCAAGAAACCATTACGACAAGCCCTAGTGCGTATAAAGGAATTATTGCAATTTCGATCGCTATTATCTGTTGGACAGTAGGTTCTATTTACATCAAGCGGGCAAATATGCCTGAGTCAAAAGGCGCCAATGCATCGATTCAATTATTTGGGGCAGGGATTCTGCTCTTATTAGTTAGCCTGATTCTGCAAGAAGATTTAAGCACAATTCCTGCACGAATTACTTGGAAAGCTTTCTTTTCTTTACTGTACCTTCTTTTCTTTGGTTCCGTCATTGCTTACTCTGCATTTAATTATTTGCTCATCAAAGATGATCCTCGTAGGGTTGCTACCGTAACGTACATCAATCCAATTATAGCCTTAGCCTTAGGAGCTTATCTGAATGAGGAAGAAATTACCAATCAATCTGCTTGTGCGGCTGGAATTTTGATTTTGGGCGTCTTGTTTATTATTCGGAAAGAGGCGGAAGAACCTGCCGAATAATACGTATAACTTTCGTAGTGCTCAATTTTGGCTGTCGATTTTCTAAAAAAACTAGAGGTAAACAGGGATATCCCTAGAGACAGCTTCGGTGTTTAAGTAGATGGACAAAATATGCCCTATTTTAGTGTTGATTAATTTTGTCCATCCACTTAAGTTTTAGAAATAGCTTGTATAAGCTGTTCCTTTTTGCTTTGACTGCTAGGCTCTAGAAAAGAACCAATGGCTAATACCTTTGGTTTCCATGACCAATAAGTCGAACAGGTACTCTTAATGCGTCTGGCATCTTAGAGTGTCTTGCACTACACGTACGGAATGTTATTGATATTTTTTGCCATCAAAATACTCGTCATAAGCTTCTGGATTATGATTGGCTAAAATAACCACGGCAATCCCACCAAAAATCAACCCTATTTTGAACAGAAAAGAGCCCAAAACCCCCATTAATTCTATCCACATCAAGAAACCAATCTGTAGACCAACTGAATTGACAATAAGACAAAGCGCACCCGTGAAAAACATTAAACAACCTACAATGGTCCAAAAGGTACGTAATTTGGGGTTTTTTTCGACAGTTGTAGTACTAAAGTATATGGTACTGGCTAAAATAAGAAAGCCAACAAGTTGCATAATCATTTGATTGTAATTTTATTCTTTTATAATCGTTTTTTAGCTATTAGCGGGGCGTAATCTACGTCTTATTCTTGAATTTATGAGCACTATAAATTAGGATTCCTTGACAAAGATAGTGTATTATTTGCAAACAATTGTCCATCTATTTAGTATTTTAAACTTTACCTTTATCTTTGTGTTTTTAAGTAGAGATTTGTTTCTACTTATGAATAACAAATTAGGCGAAAATAGTTGAGTAAATACCACATTCAATTTTGATTGTGGTGTAGAATACTTAAGTAATACAAACGTTATGGTAAAAATAGTAGAATGCCCTAGAGATGCTATGCAAGGTATCAAAGAATATTTTATTGATACAGATGTTAAAGCGAAGTACATTAACAAACTTCTAAAAGTTGGTTTTGATACCATCGACTTTGGTAGTTTTGTCTCGCCCAAAGCAATCCCACAAATGCGGGATACGGCGGAGGTTCTAAATAAATTGGAGCTAGGAGCAACAAAAAGCAAATTACTAGCAATTGTAGCCAACGAGCGAGGAACCAAAGATGCTTGTCAATTTGAAGAGATTGATTATTTAGGCTATCCTTTTTCTATTTCAGAAACCTTTCAGTTAAGAAATACCAATGCAACGATCGACCAGTCGTTGAAGCGCTTAGGGAGCATTCAGGAATTATCAGAAAAACACAACAAAAAATTGGTCGTTTATGTTTCCATGGGTTTTGGTAATCCTTATGGTGACGTGTGGAATGTTGAAATTGTTCAAAAGTGGGTTGACTTATTGGCCGATATGGGCATCAAAATCTTGTCCTTGTCCGATACGATTGGTGTTGCCAATCGAGAGACTATCGAATATTTGTTTAACAACCTCATTCCACCTTACCCAGATGTAGAGTTTGGAGCACATTTTCATACCCGCCCTGACGAATGGAAAGAAAAAATTGATGCGGCCTATAAAAATGGTTGCCGTCGATTTGATGGAGCGATCAAAGGATACGGAGGTTGCCCAATGGCAAAAGACGATTTGACTGGAAATATGCCAACAGAAAAAATGCTGCAATATTTTCCAGAAAAAGGAGCTGCCCTAGAATTAGACATGGATGTTTTTGTAGAAGCAATGCAGATGACCGAATATGTTTTTCCAGGACATTAAAAAAAAAATATTCTGACACGCCAAAAGAACATACAGACACATCTTCTTAGGTAAAAGAGACTTATTTTTTGCCGCTCGTTCGAAAATTGAATATTAATGTTGTTTTTTTTTAATAAAAAATAAGTATTATTGCAATTGGAACGCAAGAACAAGATTTTCCTTTTATATTGTTATTTTGCGGTGATGAATACCTTGCAACAAATATAATTGCGTATACTTGCCTTGTATTGAAGAGGTGAATGAAAAACGAACCATTAACAACATACTACAAATGAAAATTGCACTGAACATTTTGTTAACATTAGCTGCTATTGGATTGATTTATTTATTAGTCGAATCCATTCGTAAGCCAATTAATTTTACAGAAACAAGAGACTTGAGAGAGGAATTCGTAAGAGAACGCTTAACTCAAGCTGCTGAACTTCAAAAAGTTTATAAATCATTACGTGGTAATTATGCCGAAAGTTATGATTCTTTGAAGTATGCCTTGACAAATGACACCTTTTTAGTAGATAAAGTTATTGGAGATAAATACGATACAACGACACAAGTCAAAATCGTTCAAATTAAATTTCCTGCAAAAGATTCTTTGTTGTCAATGATCAAAAAGAAGAAGCCCAATATGACGATAGACGAATTTTTTGACTTTGTTAGTACGGTACCTTTTTCAGAGGGTAAAAAATTCTATATCAAAAGAAGCGAAGCGATTGTAGAAGGAACAGATTCTATGATGACATCGACTTTTGAAATCGGAACAACAATCGGTACTTATTTGTCAGAATTTGATTCGGCAAGTCATGTCATTTATGATCCAGAATATAACCCAAACGAACTACGTAAGGTGGGTGATTTGTACAAACCTTCAACAAACGGTAATTGGTAGACATCATACATAATATATTTGAAGACGATTTTAATAAGTCGTTGACACACACGTATAACCTATCCGTCCTTATGGGCACGGATAGGTTGTCTTATTTAATTAGTAACGAACAGAATCAGGTGCTTGCACTTCGCTCTTATCAGCTATCAAGCTTGCCGAGCGAATCGCCACTGAAACAGGTCTTAATAGAAGACAGCATTCTTCGAGCAAAGTTTAGAACGGTTCGAGCAGGCTTGTTTTCGCCAAAATTTTCGTTGATTCCTCTATCTTTGTTTAATGAATCGGAAGCGGAAACTTATTTGCAACAAACGATTACTTTAGATAAACAAGATCAAGTAGCTTTTGATGTAATTGAAAGCCTAAAAGCAGCCAATATTTATGCTTTTGAAATACCCTACATTCAAGATTTTCAGGCGCATTTTCCCGAGGCGAGTTTTTGTCACGTATCAACTGGACTAATTAATAATTTTATCCATAATTTTGACAGTAGCAGTTCCAAGAATATTTTTCTAAATATCTACGATCACTACGTCATGATTACCGTGATTGAAGATACTAAGCTGCTGTTTCACAACATCTTTTCCTTCAAAGCTTCTCCAGATTGCTTGTATTACATTTTATTGGTGTACAAACAATTGGGCTTATTGCCAGAGCAACATCCTTTGTATATTGTTGGAGAATTGGTAGCCGATTCAGAAATTCACAAATTGTTATACAAATACATCAAGACGATCCATTTTGTGAATCGCCCTAATTTTTATCTGTTCGGAGAAAAACTTCAAGCGAGTTTTGCCCAGAACTTTTTCTTTGATTTGTATAGCCTTAAATTATGCGAGTAGTTAGTGGTTTTTTAAAAGGGCGTCGATTTGAGTTGCCAAGTTCCAAGTGGAAAACGCGCCCGACAACAGACAATGCAAAAGAGAGCTTGTTTAATATTTTAGCCAATTGGATTACTTTAGATGGAATAGAAGTCTTGGATTTGTTTGCTGGAACAGGCAATATGTCCTATGAGTTTGCTTCCAGAGGAGCTAGTTACGTTTGTTCTGTTGATAAGTTTGCGGCTTGTACTAGATATATTCAAGAGAATGCCAAACTGTTTAAAATAGAAGACGTTTTAGACATTCGGAAACAAGATGTCTTTCAATTCTTAAAAAATCATAGCAAAAAATACGACATTGTTTTTGCAGACCCTCCTTATGATTCTCCAAAATTTCAATTATTAGTCAATATAATTCTTGAACAAGAATTGTTAAATGAGAACGGTTTGTTAATTATCGAACATGATTCTCGCCAAAATTTTGCAAATCATCCTAAATTTGTAGAACTTCGCAAATATGGACAATCCTACTTTAGTTTTTTATCAAATGAAGGCGCATAGATAGGAGGTTCTTAACTCAATATAGAGCGATTTTTATCAACAAAAATGGCGATGTATTATAACTAGAAGTTAGAAAGAACAATGAAGAATATTTATAAGATCGTAGGAGTGCTATTAGTGGCGTATAGCCTTGTTGCAGGAATGTTAATTCCTTTGAGTACAGGGATTGTTAATGTTTCCCCTAGAGTTGCCAAAGGGGGCGAACCTTTAGCCTTACAACTAAAAGCGTACAACGCTAATTTTTTAAAAGATAAAGATAATTACGAAGCTAGAATTCGCCTGAATCCTACGCAAGCAATTTGTGCCAACAAGGTGGTCGTTCAAAACGATCAAGAATTGACCTTGTTTTTTGATTTGCCCTTGGGCAAATTACCTACCCAAATCTTGACAGAAGATGGAAAAAAATCTAAATTTCCATTATTAGAAATGTCAGGAAAAAATAACGGTTATAGCTCCTTAGAATCTGCTATTTATTTGAAAGATAGTCTAGTAGAAAATGGAAGGCAAACGTTTTGCAAGGTTGTTCCTTTTGCAAAAGTGACTGAAAGTAAAATGACGTTCCCTTTTTTAAATATATTAGAAGAAACGATTCGAAATTTATTCTACCACGTCCCCATGTGGTTTGCGATGATGCTGTTGTTATTCATCTCAGTTGTTTATAGTATATTGTATCTCGCAATGCCAGAAAAAGAACAGTATGATGTGCAAGCAACTTCTTTTGCTAGCGTAGGGGTTCTTTTTGGCGTCGTTGGAATTGCTACAGGGGCTTTGTGGGCAAAGCACACTTGGGGAGCTTACTGGTCCTTTGATGTGAAACAAAATACATCCGCAGTCGCATTATTAATTTATTTAGCTTACTTTGTTTTGAGAAGTTCGTTTGACGATATGGACAAACGGGCTAGAGTAGCAGCGATTTACAATATTTTTGCTTTTGCAACTTTAATTCCGTTACTTTATATTGTTCCTAGAATGGTAGACAGCTTACATCCAGGAATGGGCGGTAATCCTGCTTTTAGTAAATTGGATTTAGACAATACGATGCGCATGGTGTTTTATCCAGCAGTAGTGGGTTGGATGATGCTAGGAATTTGGATGTCTAATTTGGGCGGAAGAATTGAGCGCCTGATGAGAATCAAAATGGAACTAGAAGAGTAATTTTATTCTTTTATTACTAATAATAAAATATTTTATTTTTTGATTGTATTTTATTGGTAATTAGGGTTTTATGTGTAGTTTGGAGTGGTTTTGTACATTTTTATTCGTCAAATTCATTCGAATTACTCAAAATATAATTTGGAAAAATTCTTTTTTTTTAAAAAAAACACCATTTTTAGGTCTATATTAATGAAGCAACTTATTAACATACTAATATTGAGTTTAATACCTGTTTGTGCCTTCTCTCAAACAACTGCTGGAAATGATTTTTTTAGTAACATTGGGAAAATGTATGTAACTGTAGGTGTTATTCTTATCTTGTTTATAGGAATGATTGGCTTTCTAGTTTATTTAGAACGAAAAGTCGCCAAATTAGAACAAGATTTAGATTTAGAAGATGCATAAAACAGGAGTGTGTATATTGAAAAACTACTTAAAAACTTAGGTATGCACATTTTTTGATAATAACTAACCGTTTATAATAACTTTAACCAAAAAAAACTATGTCAGATTATAGCTTTTTTGAAGGAGTCGAGAAAAATTTTGATAAAGCAGCTAAGCACACAACGTTGCCTAGTGGTATACTTGAACAAATTAAAGGTTGTAATGCCGTTTTTCGTATGAATTTTCCTGTTAAAATAGGAGATTCTGTAGAAGTAATTGAGGCATACCGTGTACAACACTCGAACCACAGATCTCCTACTAAAGGAGGGATTCGCTACAGCTTAGGTGTAAACCAAGATGAAGTAATGGCTTTGGCTGCTTTGATGACCTACAAATGTGCCGTCGTTGATGTGCCTTTTGGCGGTGCAAAAGGAGGGGTTAAAATTAACTCAAGAGCATACAATGAAGAGCAATTAGAAAGAATTACTCGTCGTTATGCTTCTGAATTGATAAAGAAAAACTTCATTGGTCCTGGTATGGACGTTCCTGCGCCTGATTATGGAACAGGTCCTCGTGAAATGGCTTGGATTATGGATACCTACATGGCCTTAAATCCAGGTGAAATTGATGCTGCTGGTTGTGTAACAGGAAAACCTGTTTCTCAAAATGGTATTGCTGGTCGTACAGAAGCTACTGGACGTGGCGTTTATTATGCAATTCGAGAGGCTTGTAACCACGACGAAGACATGAAACCATTAGGCTTGTCAACAGGCTTGAAAGGCAAAACAATGGTGATCCAAGGACTAGGGAACGTAGGTTCTTATGCTGGAAAAATTTCGCAAGACGAAGGTGGTGTCAAAATCATCGGTGTTGCAGAATACGAAGGGTCTATTCATTGCCCAGAAGGTTTGGATATTCATGCTTTGTTAGACTTTAGAGCTAAGACTGGATCGATTGTAGGTTTCCCTGGAAGTACTACTTTGGAGCACAGATCTGCTGCACTAGAATTAGAATGTGATATTTTGGTTCCTGCTGCATTGGAAAATCAAATCAACGAGAGTAATGCTGTAAATGTGAAGGCTAAGATTATAGCTGAAGCAGCGAATGGCCCTGTGACGCCTGAGGCAGAGGAGGTACTCTTAAAAAGAGGCTGTCTAATTATTCCTGACATGTATGCAAATGCAGGTGGTGTAACAGTATCTTACTTTGAATGGTTGAAAAACCTTTCACACATGCGTTTTGGTCGTATGCAAAAACGTTTTGAAAGTAACCGTTACGAATTATTAGTTGACTTAGTTCTTAAGATGACTGGTAAGGAGTTGAGTGCTTCGGAGCGCAAAATGTTGACTTTTGGAGCGGATGAGGTGGATTTGGTTCGTTCTGGATTGGAGGAAACAATGATTACGGCATACAATGGTATTCGTGATACAAAGAAGAGCAAGAATATCAAAGACATGCGTACTGCTGCATTTGTTTATGCAATTGAAAAAATCGGAAGCGATTATACCGCATTGGGTATCTGGCCTTAAGATTTTTAAAAATATATTGATTACAAAGCCTGTTTCTTTTATAGAAATAGGCTTTGTTTGTTTAGAACAAAAATATGCTACAAGAAACACGTCTATTATTAACAACCAAAGACCAAGAAAAGGTTGCTCTGTGGAAAATAACAGGAGAGAAGCACCCTTCAACTAAAAACGTTTTTCTAACTCATGGGACGTTTTCCAATCGAAAAGTCTGTATGGGCCTTGCTTCTTTTTTTGTTGAAAAAGGATTTACTTGTTGGGTTTTGGAATGGCGAAACCATGGGGACAGTCCTTCTGTAGCCTCGCCCTTTAATTTTGAAACCATTGCCTTGTATGATTTTTTAGCCGTGTTTGAATATTTATTTAAAACGCTAAAGATTAATTCTTTAGATTGCGTTACGCATAGTGGTGGTGGTTTGTGCTTGACGATGTTTCTAATTAATTATCCTCAATATCAAGCGCTAATAAATAGTATGAGTCTGTTTTGCTGTCAATCCTTTGGTGCTGGAACGACTTGGACGAGTTATCTAAAGTTGTTGTTAGGAAAATCCTTGACCGCTCTTCTTGGCTATCTTCCTGGACCAAAATTAAAATTAGGAGCGCACAACGAGACTTATTATACCATGAAACAGTGGTTTGATTGGAACTTGTCTCAGCGTTTTGTCGGAGCAAGCAACAAGGATTATTTAAGCCAAATGCCAAGTATTAGGATTCCTATTTTGTCTATTTGTGCAAAAGGAGATACCTTTATTGCTCCAGTAGAAGGTTGCCGAAGCTTTTTAGCGGCCTTTCAAAATCCTAAGAATACCTTATTAATTTGTTCTAAAGAAAATGGACATCTAGAAGATTATAATCACAGTCGAATCCTACATTCTAGGAATGCAAAAAAAGAACTTTGGCCAGAGGTGCTGGCTTGGACTGAAACCATAAAATAGCTTAGGAGTGGTCAATAAATAAGATGAACAAATTTGAAGCTGGATTTTTGTTTCAAATTTTGCTAAAGATGAGAAGTATGAGTGTAGCGAACGAGCAAGCTTGCGCTAGGCGCAAAGGTCTGGCACGAGCTACACGCCCGATTCTTTAGTGAAATTTGAGGCAAAAAGATTATTCAAATGTTCATCTTATTTTTTTACTGTTCCTTAGGCTCCATTTTTAAATTAAAACTAGCGTTTCGAAAAATGACTTTC
>CACVAQ010000370.1 GCA_902727865.1 uncultured Aureispira sp.
CTTACTCTAAAAAATAAAAATAAGATGCAAAGAAAAATTTCAGAAGAATTGTATGCAGAGGCAAAAAATTATTTCCCAGGGGGCGTAAGTTCGCCTGTTCGTGCCTTTAAATCCGTTAAAGGAGCGCCTTTGTTTATCAAAAAAGGCAATGGCTCTCAAATTTGGGACGAAGACGACAACCAATTTACTGATTTTTGTTGTTCTTGGGGACCGCTTATTTTGGGACACAACAACGATGCGATTCGAGACGTAATTATTGCTACAGTAGCCAATGGGACTTCTTTTGGTACGCCAACCCGTTGGGAAAACAAATTGGGTAGCTTAATTCTTAAAAACAATCGTTTTATTGAAAAACTACGTTTTGTAAGCTCTGGTACAGAAGCGGTCATGTCTGCCATTCGCTTGGCTAGAGGCGTGACAGGTAAAGACAAAATTCTTAAATTTGATGGTTGTTATCACGGTCATGTAGATTCCTTGTTGGTCAACGCTGGTTCTGGCTTGGTGACCTTTGGCGTGAGTAGTTCTGCTGGTATTCCCGAATCTTTTGTCAAAGAAACCTTAGTCGCTCCTTTGAACAATTTGGATGCGGTAGAACAAACGTTTAAAGAACAGGGCAACGAAATTGCTTGTGTTATTATCGAGCCTGTTCCTGCGAATAATGGCCTACTACTCCAACATGCTTCTTACTTGGAAGGGCTTCGTAAATTATGTACACAGTATGATGTTTTGTTGATTTTTGATGAGGTCATCTCTGGCTTCCGTATTGGTTTTGAAGGCGCAGCAGGCTATTATAATATTCAACCTGATATTATTACTTATGGAAAAATTATTGGCGGTGGAATGCCAGTAGGTGCTTATGGTGCTAGTGCTGAAATCATGGGGCACGTAACGCCTGATGGCAATGTTTACCAAGCGGGTACTTTGTCTGGAAATCCTGTGGCGATGGCAGCTGGTTTTACCGCAGCTTCTCAATTGATAGAAGAAGGTTTTTACGAAAAACTAGCCAAAACGACAACAGATTTTGTCGCTACAATTCAGGCGCATTGTGACAACAAAGGTTATGACGTACACCTCAATACGATTGGCTCTATTTTCTGGATTGCTTTTACAAAAGACGACATTCGTCGTGCGGATCAAATCAATCCTGCAAGCATGGCGAAATTTAAAATCTTGCATGCGTACTTGTTGGATAATGGAATCTACTTAGGGCCTTCTGGCTATGAAGTTGGCTTCATTTCTTCGGCACATACGGCCACTGAATTGGCGGCGGCTGCGAAGACGATCTGTCAAGGAATGGACTTGGTTTATGCTTAGCTCTTTTAGCCGATTAAACTTTAAAAATGTAGTAGGCGATGATTTGTCTACTACATTTTTTTTTGATTAGAAAAACGGTACGCTCACGGGGCTGTTTAATTGCACCTTTGGTATAAATCCCTTACCTTTAATTTCGTTCATTAAAAAAAGAATAGTATGCCTAAACCCTTTGAAACCGACCTAAACAGGCTCTTATCTTTAATAAAAGATTACCAAGCTGCTTTAAAAGCTACTAAGCAAAAAACGCCAGAACAAATCGCTTATTTTGGTCAACTAAAAATTGTCTATCAGGGTCTAAAAGTTGCTTTAAAGGAGCAAGATACTGATACTTGTTCCATTAAAAGAGTTAACCTTTTAAGGCCTGTTGTCATTACTGACTCTAATAATAATCAGATTCGTAGCAGTTTTTCACCAAAGGTGAAAATAGTTTTACAGATTTTCACAACTCAAAAAGATTGTGTTTTTGTGGACGAAACGATTGATATTACTTATCAAAAAGGTGGAAAAAAAAGTATTTTGATTCAAGAAGTTATAGATGCTAATCAACAAGCTATTTTCTTTTTAAATTTTGAGAAAAAAGAAAATAATATTGCTTTTATAAGCGTTGAAGGTCTTCAGGCTCCAAGAATCACTTATACTTACCAGCCTAGTCTAAAATTAGATACTTCTGAAAATGTAGAAAAGACAAAAAGGGCCTTTGACCCTAAGGTCATGCGAAAAGACTTTCAAGAAATTATCACAGATTTATTGCCTGAGGCAAAGATGGAAACAGTCCCTAATGCTTCTTGGAAAAAACTGTTGGACTTTGATAGCATTTACCCCATTATAGAAAACGATCAAATAGATCCGCTCCCAGATTTAGCAACCTTATCAGATAAAGAACTTTCTTCAAAAAATATAGAACTAGGTGCTCATATACATCCTTTTGCGATCCTTCTAAATAAACTTCAAAAAACCCTCCAAACGTTTAAAAGCTTGACTTATAATTATCAAGGTTCTGACCATGCAGACCTATTTGATAAAGAATACGAAACCTCTATTGCCAATACAGAAGCTCTTATTATCGCTTTAAAAGAAAAAATAGATGCGTATACACTTATTCGACATGCCATAGGAAGAGAAGAAAATTTACGAAAAATTCCAGAAAACGTTCGAACACTTTATCAACAAGCCTTGCTAGTCCTAAACCAGCAAATTCCTCTTGTGGCAACACTGACCAAACGAGTCCATTCTTATCCTAGTTTAGACTTAGAATATGCTGCTTGGAGCACTGAGGTAGAAACAACTTCTAAGACTGCCAAGGAGTCTATTCAAGCCTTAAAAAAAGCCTTAGATCCCTTAAATACTGCCGTAGAGGTTCTAAAAGCAGAGGGCTATAGCAACTGGGAATATAAGCGATGGAAAGCTGGTGCTTTTAGACAATTAAAAAAGGAATATGAGCTAGTACAATTCGACGCTAATAAATTATTAGAATCCGATGGCCCTTTACAAAACAAAATCAAAGTCCTCGCCGCTAATGATGGCTACCTAGAATTTTTAGACAACAAATCCGAAAATAACTTCTCGGACGCAGAAGAAAAGCTCTTTCTAAAAAACATCCCTGCCAGTTATCAACTTCGCCATGAAACGCCTTTGGATGAAGCGGGTGAAAAACTACCTCCATTCGAAGATGGGGCACAGACAGAAGATATTGAGCAAGGACAGGTTTCTGATTGTTATTTATTGGCAGCTATGGCAAATTTAGCCCAGCCCGATACCGCTCATTTATTAGAAGAAATGATTGTAGAAAAAGAAGAGAAGGGTAAAAAAATCTATGTGGTGACGCTTTATCAGGAGGGGATTCCAGTCGAAGTTGAAGTAGATGGCAGATTCATGACGCTCACTGCTCCCGATGAAGAAAATTTTAAGAATCCTAAAAAACACTTAGGAGCGGCACCTAAAGAAGATATTTGGGTGCCTATTATTGAAAAGGCCTATGCCAAATTAATGGCCAAAGGAGATTATACATTAATAGAAAACAATACGCCTCAAAATGCAATGAAAGCGCTCTTAGGAAATAAAGTAGACATACCTCTGTCTTTTTTAGTGGATGAGCATGGACGCTTAATCAATGAAGGCGAAGGCACTTCTATTACAAACCCTCTTGAATTAGCCTCTATTGGTTTACAGCAACTAAAACAGCTTCTCCTAAGCGCCCAAGAAAAAGGCTATAAAATGAACCTTAGCTCGCCTAATAGCTACAAAGGAGTCGAGGAACTTAACCACAACCATGTCTTAAATATCGGCAATGGCAATTACATAAGCTTTGATCATACTTATACTATTACTGCTATCGAAGGGGATATGGCTTCCGTGTTTAATCCTCATGGAAAAGCATCTAAACTAGGAACGTTCTTTGACGGGGA
>CACVAQ010000371.1 GCA_902727865.1 uncultured Aureispira sp.
TTAATAAAATAAAAACAACAAAACCTTTAATCGATCGCTCTTTTTGATTTGCCTTTTTTCTACTATCCTCAATCAGTTTAACTTCATCAGAATTCAAGTTTAAGCGCTCCAAAAAAGGGTTCATAAAATAAAGTTGTTTTTTGGAAAACAATTCCCGTACGTTATCATTGAGCAGGCTTTGGCTCTTAATTAAATTGCGAACTTCCATCAAGGCAATATCCTCATCACTTCGCTTTTCTGCAATCCGCAAGGCTAGCGAATCATGGGCAATTTCATACAGTTCCTCATCCTCAATATAACGCAGGATTCTATTGTTCATCAAAGTAGCTAGAACCCTCTTCATAAAATCCTTATTAAGATCTGGAAAGGTTTTGGTAAGTGTAGCTACACTAATGGGTTCTTTGGTTCCTTCTACCGTCACAAAAAGCGAAAGTATTTTCCAAATGGTTTTCCCTTCACATTTTTGGTCTTCGGAAATTGCCAAGATTTGTTCGTCCAAAAAATCTCGCAAAATATTCCCAATATCTCCAATCTCGCCTAAGGCTTCTAAGCTAAAAAAAGTTTCTGTCGTAGGAGTCTCCGCTTTATCCTTAGAAATATGCCGATAGAACTTATCCAGAAAAACCTGCAAATAAGGAAGGTGAATGGTCAAGGTATTCTCTTTCCCTCTAATTTTTTCAAATACCTGCTCGGCAATCGCTTCTCCCTCTCCTTCATTGATCCAGACAATGGATTCTTTAGATTCTGTTACTCCCAAAATTACTTTCTTAACCTTTACTAAATTCATCGGGCCTATCCTAAATTTCTTACGAAACAACTCAGGAGCAACCTTTTCAAATTCATACAAGGAGCCTAAATATTCTTCTCGAATACTAAAAACAATCGTGATGGGCTCTTCTACTTTAAGAATTTCTTGAATCGTCGCAATAAATTCCGCTTGCTCTTCTTGGTCACCCAAAACAAACAGCTCTTCAAATTGATCAAAGATCAAATAAATTGGACGAAAATGTTTGAGGTAGATGTTTTTGATAAAAACTTGAGTTTGACTCAATATTTTTGTGGATTCAACTTCCTCCTCGCCTATTGGATCGTTCAACCAATCTAAGTTTTCGGAGTTTTCC
This sequence comes from uncultured Aureispira sp., assembly GCA_902727865.1. GTDB lineage: Bacteria > Bacteroidota > Bacteroidia > Chitinophagales > Saprospiraceae > Aureispira. The sequence continues at coordinate 1,122 of CACVAQ010000371.1, forward strand.
TGTGACACTTCATTTTCACCTCCAAATGCAATCAATGACTTATGCAAGGATTCATTAATATTTTTGTGCCTTCTCACAAAAATATCTAACCAATCGTGTTTCTGAAATTTACTAGCCAAACCACACTGAATTAGGCTTGTTTTCCCAGTCCCTGAGGCACCGTACAACAGTAGTACATCAGATTGATAAATCATCTGATAAAGTTCGTTAACTTCTTCATCTCGACCGAAAAAAATATCTTTATCTTCGGCAGTATAAGAATCTAAAAACTTAAATGGATATCTTTTATTCTTCATAAGGCTATTGTTCTAGATGAATTGAATGTATGGGCAAAAAATTAACTAAATAAGTGATCAAAACGTACATCTACTCCTCCATCTTTCTTATACTACTGTTTTTAAGAACTTCATTTTTAGCTGCTTCAAATTGTTCAATAATTATATCAAATTTCAATTTGATGTGATTGCGATTGTCCCTCATTAGATCCTCCATTTTGATATTTTCCTTCAGCATATTTGAATAGGGAACATTCTCAATCGTATTGTCTTCCAAAAATCGATAATCGATACTTTTACCATCTAAGCCCTTCGAAAAGAAGAAGCATATTTTAGCCCCCTTTTCAAGCACCTGAGTATTGTAATCAATCACAAAAGGAGAAAGGTTTATACAAACCCCATCCTTCGATTGCTTATTACAAATCAGTACAGAATTCGTCACAACGGGGATTTTAAGGATGTTTAATACTTCTGTACTTTCATTAAATTTCTGCTCAATCCCTAATTCTATATAGCTCTGAATATATTTGGGCAAAGATGTTCGTTTTTTATCATAAACACCGCTCTTCACGGAAAGCATGTCATAATTCATAAACAGAATAAGGTGCGTTAAAAACTCGGTCAATTGCCCTTCCATTTCAAAACAAGTTATTAGAGAATGCTGAGATTTTTCCAGTAAGCTTTCTAATTTTTGAATACGGCTGCAATTTTGTTTAAATCGTTCTACGTTTAATTCTTTAAGCTCTTTTAAAGGAAGAGGAATCTCATTTTTTTCGAAGATATTGAGTAAAACCTCTAATAAAGTAACATCGTTCAGCAAATTTCGCCCTATCGAGTCATCAAAGAATAGGCTCAATATTTCAGTTTCCGCTTCATTCAATTCATAATTACTTATTTTTTGAACATCCCAAAAAACAGAAATCAGTGTAAAATTTAAAAGTTGTATTGTGTTTTCTGCCGCCTGATAACAAGTTTTAATATACGTTTCCTGTTTTTCCTCCGAAAAACTTTGTTGCCCAATAGCTATGATTTTACGCAGCTGTATGCCTATCACGCTAACAAAAGCATTGCTGATTATTTGTTTAGCTCGAGTCAAAACGCGACTATTGTTTTCCCAGCCCTCAATTGATTTCGTTCGGTCCAAAAATGTCTGTGCATGCACCAAACCATGCTCCGCTAAGGCAAACATTAATTTTTTAATAATAAAAACATTAAAGGTCTTTTTAAGTCCTAAGTCAGCTTGACCTAATTCCCCTAAAGCATAAATCTTACCTGCTATTTCTACTTGTTGGGTATTGATCCGTTCCAACAAGGCATTTAGACTCGCCATTTCGTTTTGAATCTCTTGAGTCACACCATTTACTTCTAACGTTATAGTGCTATCCGTTATGCCTTGTATAATGATGTTATTATTACCTTCATTCCTTGTCTTGTTTTCCATATCGTTTTATAGCTTTATTGTTCTTGAACTTTTTTTCATAATCAGTTCGATAAATAGACGTTTAAGCAGCCTCCATTTATTACTAAAAATCAATCCTTTTTATAAAAAAAAACAAAAATTCACCTAACTAATCATCCTAACTACTGCTTTTAAAATTGACAATTAATCGCCTAAAAAAACAAGCAGCCGAGCCCCTAGATTTTTTTATTTTTTACCTTGTCATATACCCTATATTTCCTTACATAAAATAACCATTTTTGCTCACAAAAAAATATTTTTTAGCCTCTTTTTTTGATGAAATATATTTTTTATTTGGGGAGCATTAATCGTAATATTTCTTCCAATAATATAGACCGCCCCAATACAAAAAAATATGGATCTAATCAATGGTTTATAAATTTACGACGGGATTGGCGACTGGAGAGGGAAATAACTTCAAAACTATGATTATCAAGAATTTAAAAAACAAACACACTAATAGAATAGCTACCTTTATTACCTGATTTTTAAAATCAGACACAAAATTTGGCACAAAAAAAAACGAACCAGCAGCAAACTCTAAAAGCACCATCAGTAGTCAAGAAAATAATAATTATACGCTATTGCAGGGCATTAATAATATAACGATTCTTAAGTACTTGGACCATAGCCGTCAGGTTAAAAAATATATGTGTATTTGCAATCAAAAAAGATGGAAAAGAAGATAGAAAAAATATCATCTAAATTAAGTTCATATTTTGAGAGAGCAAGAATAGAAGCATTAGGTAAAAAGAATTTATTTGTTCAAAGGAGCAGTGCTAAATTAGGGAGTTATGAGTTTTTACTCATGAACATATTTGACAGAAGTAGTAGCAAAGAACGGAGTCTAAATGA